>JAFGBA010000026.1 GCA_016933395.1 Sedimentisphaerales bacterium
GCCTGGTGGGATGGCGCCGGTCAGATTCATCCGCATCGGCTCAAACATTTTAACGACGCCATGAATCACCCCATCCGGCTGGAGGATCTGCTCACCAACGACAACCTGTTCGACACCTCCAATCCGCAGGCGGACACGGCCTACGCCTCGGCGTGGGCGTTGTTTTACTACCTGGCGTGGCAACAGCATGAGAACCTGTTCGATTATCTTTACGAGTTGTCGTTGCGGGTGTCGGCGCAACCCTATAGCCGGCAGGAACGTCTCACCGATTTCCAGCGGTATTTTGGCAAACTCGATTCAATAGAAGTCCATTGGCGACGGACGATGCAGGCCCTGGCCGCCGCCCAAGCGGCCGAATCGACCGATTGACAACCGGTTTCAGAAAAGATAGACTAAAAACCGTTCGAATAATACACTTACAACTACTTCCAAGGAGACAAGGCCATGAAACCTGTAGTAATCATGATGACGATGATGTTGTTAGTAATGGCAGGATGTGAAAATCAGGATTTGATTAACTGCCGCGAGGAGTTGGTAACCTCTCAACAACAACTTGCCGACCAGAAAGAGGCCACCGAAACCATGGTGAATCTGGCCATGCAGGGCGCCAAGACATGCCAGGAACAGCTTGAAGCTGAAATAGCCCAACATCAACAAACCAAAACTCAACTGGCTCAGGCGCAAACTCAGGCCAAACAAACCCAGATGTTGCAAAAACAGGTGGATGCTCTTAAAGCCGAGAACGCCGCGATCAACGATAAACTCGTCCAATCCAAGCAAATGATGACAGCCGCTTCCGAACTGATGAAACAACAGGCAGAAGCACAAAAGGCCGAAATCGCCGCCCTGCAGGAAGCCAATAAAAAACTCACTGAAGAATTAAAACAACTAAAGCCCGTTTCGGCTCCTACTGCCGAACCTGCCCCTGTACAATAAAAAAAGTGCGTTTTATATAAACGGGCGCTATGTTCACGTTTGCATTGGCATTTCTTGTAGAACGATGCTGAAAATGCGCCCGGGTATGATAAATATACTGACATGTCGAGGCGGATAAATCCACCTATCGCGCTTAAAGGAAAACGCCATGAATACTGAAATATGCTGCCCAAAATTCGATCCGGCTCCGTGGGATGAAAAAACCCATGTTTGGAGCCAGAAAAAGTTTATCAAAGACAAGGTTTTCACGCTGTTTTATATGCCGATGAATTTTGGCGCCGTCATGAAAAAGCTGGCGGCGAAGGCAGCCAACGCCGCCGGCGAAATTCCCGACGGCCTGTGCCTCTCCGACCATACGTCAAAATGGAACATGGATGTCTATCTCGCCGTCGATAAGGACATCTCCGACGCCCAAAATGTCACTCTCAGCGGCCAATTCTTCACCAAGGTGTACGAAGGCCCTTATAAGAATACGGGCAAATGGTGCCGTGATTTCGAAGCGCTGGCAAAAAGCAAAGGCCTAAACATCGCCAAATGGTACATGTGGTACACCACCTGCCCCAAATGTGCGAAAAAATACGGTAAAAATTATGTCGTCATCGTAGCGAAAATGAATTGAATCTATATTGACGTTATCGCTTAATGAGGTTTTAAAGGGTGGATATCTAATCTGCGCGAAGGTCGGGAAAATACAAAAATATCAAAGCGGCAGTACGATGAGATGACACAAGACGTCGAGGGCATCCTGCCCTCGATTTCTTGAATCGTCAACGGCGTTTATGGCTCCAAAAATGTATGCCCGCAACACAGATACGCCCTCCACAACAGACACTAATTATCTTATCAAGTTTCAGCCACCCATAAAAAATGCCGTACCGCCTATTATGGCGGCACGGCATCTCCTTTCGCGTCGCGGGAACCCGCCCGCCGACACCGGTCAGGTGGGAACCTTTCCAAAGCAGGGGGCTGTTTGCCGCATCATCCGCGCGGCTTAGAGATCCTGCGGGCGAACGGTGCTGCGACGATTCGCCTGGGCGCGGGCAATGGCCTTGTCCAACATGCAATAGACATGTTCGGACAAAGCGCCGACCGCATCCGCGCTGCACATCATCTTCTTGCCGCGGATAAAGCCCTTGACTTTGCTGGCTACGACCAGCATTTCTTTGCCTTTGCCGGGCTTCTTGGCGGACGCTTTCTTGGTTGCGGTTTTTTTCTTCTTGGCCATAGGTTATAATCCTCCATGAAAACACCAAAAAGAGACTAGAATGGCGGTTTCCACCGTGGAAACGCCCTTTTCGATGGCGATTTTGCGTACTTTTACCGCTAAATGCAACAAAAAAAGCCTCAAAAACCCAAAATTTCATCCTTTTTAAGGCATTTTCGCCCAAAAAACTCTCTTTTGAGCAAAAAAATGTAACATCCTCTTGTCAAAATCGCCGACTATAGCAACAATAGTAATTATAATTACCGGCGTCCTATTGGAAGGATTGCACCAAAGTTATTTGTGTTCGCGAGGTTGATTATGGGTAAAACGCCTGAGCCGAATAAGGAGTTTCACGACTTCGTTCCCCTGTTGTTCGCACGAAATCTTCCTGAAGCTGAATTTTACAAATCCCTGCTCGAAGACCATGACATTCCCGTCCTTATCGAGGATGAAAACACCGAAACCCTCGGATTGCCCGATCTTGCTCGCGGCGTCCCGGTGCTGGTCCCTGACGAGATGCTCGCCGAAGCCGAGGATATCCTCGAACAACGCAGTAAAATCGACGAGGATTTCGACTTGGAAACGCTCGATGAAGACGAGGACGAGGAAGAAGATGGCGATGAGATAGACGGTTTTTCCCCGCTGGTTGATCTCGAGGAAATCGATATAGAAGAAGATGACGACGAGGACATTCTTGAAGAGGATGATGATCGATGACACCGCCGCCTGACGACGCTAAAACCCCTCAAAACGACCTTCCGAGCGAGGACCGCCGCGAAGGTTCCGATCGTCGTAACAACATCTGCGACCGGCGTACGGGCTGGGATCGCCGCCGCGGCCCCGGGCGACGACGCACCGATGACCGTCGCAGCGCCGAAGAAGGCGAGATGACCGATGAACAATTTGAGTTCATCATGGCCATCGACCAATACAAACGCGCCAACAACCGACCCTTTCCCACCTTTACGGAAATTCTTGAAATCATCCAGGCAATGGGTTATCGCAAAGTCGCCGAACCTCGCCCCATCCAACCCCCGTCCCGTGATTAAGCCATTTTTGTTGTGAAAAGTTTTATTACTCTGTTGTCATCCCGAACGTGGCGAAAAACCACCTGTTGGAGAAGCGACTTATTCTCAACAACCCTTCACCCCATCCAATTCACTGAAGTGATGATTTACGACAACCTTGCCACCGCCTCCGCTTCATCCAGCGGGGCGAGAAAGCGATAGCCGCCGATTTCGGGATCGAAACGGCAAACGCTTTGCATTTCACAATACCGGCAAGGACTTGTATCATTCAGTCGGTACGGGGCTACGGCAATATCGCCGGCCAGCATTCCTTCCACCCAACGGCAGGCCGTGACTCGACTATGCTCCATCAACACTTGCATTTGGCCGACGTTGAGCAGGCCTTTGGTCCGGCTATTTTGCAGCGAGCCGTCCGCCTTCATATATACCGTGTAAAAAGGCGACTGCACCTTCGGCTCTATCCCCGCGTCCAGTTGGCTTAGCCAATCGCCGCCGAGTACGCCCTGGGCCTTGTGCGTGGGTGTGGATGGCTGGGATGCGGGCCAGGTTGATGGCAATTCACCTTCCTGCGTTTGGCCTTTGCCGAGAATACCCAGGTAAAATGCCCCGGCCGGCTCTGCTCCCATTACGCCCCACGCCTTAGGCTGGGTTACCATCACCGCCAGGTATAGCGGCAACTGCAACTCCAAACCGTGATAAAGTTCGGCCCACGAAAACGGCTTACCGGACATCTTATAATCGTAAATCGTCACGCCGGTTCGCTCACCTTCACGACACACATCCACCCGGTCAATTATACCTTCCAGCCAGAATCCCCGCCCTCCCATGTCGCCCAGTTTGAGCATCTCAAATACCGCCGCCTCCCCTTCCGGGCTGGGTTTGACGCCAAAACGCACCTCCGCCCAGGCCTGCTCGAATTTACTTACCTTGGCCCGGTCCCGTAAATGCAGGCAAAACGCCGACAACCGTTGCGCTGCTCCCATTAATAATCGCCGACTGCGTTCTGAAGCGGCGAACACCCCCCCTGCCGGACCGTCGGGCCGTTGGTAAGTTGAGTGGAAATCATCCACCAACCGCCTCAATACCTCTGCATCGGCCGAAGCCCAGTTTAGACCCTTCTGCTGTAAACCCTTAAAAACCTCGCACAGACCGCGATGGTAAAAGCTGCCGAAGTCCACGGCCGCCAGTTCGAATTCCTCGCGTTGTGTAAGCTTGAGCATGTGCCGAGCGAAATACTGAAACGGGCATGCCCCGTAACTTTCCAGTCGCGAAACACTGGTGATGGTTTGTTCCTGGAAAAACGCTTCGGCCATAGATGCTGTCAGTGTCGCCGGCCGTGGTTGAAGTAATCCTGCCAGGCTTCGCCCGTAAAAGTCGCGTTGTTCACCACTCAACAACTGCCGTGTTATACTTAACCATTCCGTTTCCACCGGCTGGTCGTAACGCAATCCTGAAAGCGCCCCTGCCAAAACTCGGCCTAACTGGCCCGGTGTGGTTATGGTGTCAAGCGTATTTCGTTCGTCCAGGGTTTCAACTTGCACGTCGGGCAAGACGGCCAGCAATTCATCCACCAATGACGACCGCGCCAGCTCACCGCCGTGTTCATCGCTGCGCGGATAACTCACCCACAGCCGCTCGCTGGCCCGCGTGAGGGCGATGTAACCGAGGTAGCGCTCCTGCAACAATCGCCGCGTTCGCCCCGGCGCCAACTCGAAGCCTTCGCGATCGAGCCGCTCGCGTTGAGTGTCGCTGAGCAGAGGATCGACGCTACTGACCCGTGGGAATTCCTTTTCCACCGCTCCTACCACCAGCGCTGCGCGTATGGCCGGATGCCGCGACCGCTCGATCACCCCCACCAGCACCTGATCGCTTACCGGTGGAACTAACCCTAATGACAACTCCTCCAATGCCGACGTAATAATCTCCACGTACTCACCCAGCGTCACAAGCGTATCACCCAGCGTTGCGACCAGTTCATCGAATACCCGCAGGAGTTGGCGATGTGCCTCGACATGAATTTCAGCTTGTTCCGCTTCGTCCGCTGCTAGCGCCGCCGCCTGCCATTCGCTCAATTTTGTAGCAATGTTTAATTGCTCCAATATCTCGAATAACGCGGTTGTAATTGCTTTAACCGTCACTTCTCGC
>JAFGBA010000236.1 GCA_016933395.1 Sedimentisphaerales bacterium
AAGCGTCGAAATTTAACTGAAGTTTTCATTAATGCAGAGGCAACTCGCATACGTTGCTTTTACATGTGAAATTACGACACAGCCTCGTAAGTTGTGGGTTGTTTATGTTAGCCCGTGACGAAAGTCGCGGGGCGAATGCCTTGTGCGTTCTTTCGCGTTGAGTCCATTCAATCCCCGACTATCGCTGGGAGCTTTGTTTCTGCAGGAATAGTCTGTAACATTTCAGGCGGGGAAAACGTATTCCTTTATAAACGTCGCTATAGCGTGATTTGTTTTCGGTTTCGCCCCGTTGGGGCGAAAAGCTTATAATGGACATGAAACCCTATTTTATGGAGAAGCGTCGAGATGAAAAATAAACCCATAACATATTTTAAAATAGTCAGTTACATTATCGCAGCGGCATTAGTGTGCTTATCCGCCGCCCGGCCGGCACAGGCGGGGCCGATTCTATTGCAGGAAGTGCCCGCTACAGCGGCGTGGGTGGTGCATTGTGATTTCGAGGCTATGCGGGCGACACAGCTATATTCACTAATACTACAGGAATTCAAGCAGAAACCGGAATTCATCCCAAAACTGCAACAGGCACAAGCATTTTGGGGATTTGATCCCCTTAATGACCTAACGAGTATGACCCTTTACGGCGAGCAATATGGCCAGGGCCACGAGATCCTGATCGTCAAAGGCAACTATAACCGCCAGCGTCTGATGGAGTTGCTGCTGGCGAATCCGGATTACGAGGAAAGCAACTACGGCTCCTATTCGATTTACCGCTGGACGGATGAGCATGGGCGTAAATACGGCACATTTTTCCAGGATAAAACCGTCGTCATCGCTTCTTCACCGGAAAATGTGCAACTGGCGCTGGAGACGCTGGTGGGAAAACGAGAAAGCATGAAAACCAGTGGTAATCTCTCCGGCCTGGTGGGAAAGCAGGAAGGATTGTGCCTGCTGGGTGGTGCTCGCTCATATCAACCTCTTTTGGAAGGCAAACCTCACGCCCGCGTGCTGAAAAACTCTGAGGAAGTGTATCTGAGCCTGGGAGAAAGCCAGCAACAGGTGTATGTGGACCTGCGAGTCAAGGCGCCATCGGACGCTACGGCGGACCAGATTTATCAGGTGGCCGAAGGCATTATTGCTTTTGGGATGCTGATGCAGCAGGAACGACCGGTGCTGAGCGAATTGGCCCAGGCGGCCCAGTTGTCGCTGTGGGACCAGGTGGTCAACGTACGATTAACATATCCGGCCGAGAAAACCTTCGAAGCGCTAAAAAACCTGAAAGAATTAAGGCATCACCGACGACCTTTGCAGAAACCATGAAACTTAATACCCCGACGGAGGCGAACTGAACGTGGCATTCCGCAACGCCCAGGATGAAAAAGGCTTAACCGCCCTGGCGCACCGGGCGCAGCAGGGATGCCGCGTCAGTTTCGCCCGTCTCGTGGATCGCCTGGGCGGGCGGCTGTTGCGTTTTTTCGAGATGAAAACCCGCCATCGGGCCGACGCGGAAGATTTGGTGCAGGAGACGTTTCTCAAGGCCTATCAACACCTGGATCGTTACGACGCCGCGAGGCCGTTTTCGACATGGCTGTTCGCCATTGCCTTTCGGGAAGCGGTGGATTTGCATCGTCAAAAGGTGCGCCGCCGGGAAACGCCTGTAACGACACAGCAAGCAACCACGGCCGGACCCCTGGAAAAAATCATCCAACGTGAAGAACAGTTAAACCTTTGGCGAACGGCACAAAACCTGCCGGAGAAACAACATGACGCTTTATGGCTGTTTTATATGGAACAGATGTCCGTAAGGGATATCGCCGAGGTGATGAAGATTAATCATCTGCACGTGCGGGTACTGCTCTATCGGGCACGAACAAACCTGGCGCAACAACTTAAGGCGGCTTCCGTCACAGTAAATTCAGCCAAATTGCGGCGCCGTACAAATTCCGATGATGCCTTTCTTTTCGAGATGGAATCCTGCTCAAGACGAGAGAAACTTTCGAGTCATGAGGTAAATGTGTGATGTTTTGTCAAATATACAAATTGGTCATATCGTGGCGCCTGGATCATCATCGACCGTTGCCGAGTCGGGTGCGGAAACATATCCAGTCCTGCCAAACCTGCACAGCATACCTGCACACCTGTGCGCAACTGGAAAAACACGGAAAGACAAACACGACGTGCCCCTCATATCTTCAGGATAGAATCCTAACCGCCGTTGGACAGTCGCATAATCATCATGGCAACGCATCACCGGCAATTATCCCGTTGCGCCGGCGTAATCTGCCCGCTTTGCTGGCGGCCAGTATATTTATTGCTCTGGCGGCGCTATGGCTCTTGTGGGAGCATGGTCCACGTAAAATTGATTCACGGGACACCATCCCAACAGATTCTTTAACGAAACCGTTTTTAGCCGGCGTTGATCCCGACGCCTGGAATGACTGGAATGGCATGATGGAGACAACGCTGGGAGATGAACTTGACTGCCTTTACCGTGACACGGAGGAAACTGTGAATTATCTGGTGGCCTGTCTTCCCCAGGACTGGGCTAATGGAAATAACACCAACACCGTTGAAGGAACCTACTGAGTTATTTCCTCACCGGCTCGCCGGCGATATTGTTCACGTAAAGCCTGCTGTTCCTCTTTAAGCTGCTGCTCGTTGTGGTAGTCCACGCCTTTGTCCATATCCTTGCTGATTTCATCCAACCGAAGGATGCGTCGGGCGACGCCGGGTTCAAAGAGGGTGCAGCCGTCCAAGGCCAACATGCTAATCACCAGAACCAAACAGACAATGCCGATCAAAAATCGGCGATACAAAATAAACAGGCGGTCATGCCTATTTAGAGGACTGTTGAATATTTTTTCGAGCATAAAGGTTTCAGGCCAACTATCAGTAACAAAAAGACGCCCAAGGCAATCGAACTATAACGGTGCAGAACAATCCAGCAGCGCAAGGATTCGGTTCCAAACCAGTCGAACATGCTGACGGTAATGCTTAAAATAACCGGTAAAGTCGCCAAAGCGGCCAGCCAGAACATCAGGTTGCGAACCAGGACGATGAAGCGGCGGTCGGCGCCGATTAAAACAAACTGCCGGGCGCGTAACAAAACCAATAAAGCCATACATACCGCGAAAATCGGCCCTAATGTAAAGTGGGCCATTAGCGTATATCCCGACAGCGGTTCGCCGCATAACACAGCCCATATACCCGTTACGCTCATGAAGATGGCTATTAGGAAAACCGCCGGCCAAAGTAAACCCACGAGGAATTGAAAACGCGGTTTGGGCAAAGGTGAAGTATTTTGCGGCGTTGGCAGCCCCACGGCCCAGCGGCAAAAAACACATAGTGCTCGCAAACCATAGAGTAGCAACACACCGAAGATAAAAGCCGAAGCCAACAGGCATACTGCCTTCAACACCGGTCGAAAGATAAATGATCGGTTGAAAAGCCGCATATAGCGGGCGTCAACTTCGGAATACGTTGACATTGCGAGCTTGTCAGCGCTTGCCTGGACGCCGGTGGGCGAGGCGATGGCGACTTGACCAAAGAAAAAGGGACTATCGGCCGTATGGCAATCTTCGCAACCGTGCACGCCGAGCGACTGTTGGGCGGGACGAACATTATGCGCCCAGGGCCAGAGAACCGGACGAGAGAACGCATTTTGATTAACATGATTGATATCTTCGTCAAGAGCATAGCATCTCCCGCCGGCAATATAGACAACGGGGCGATCAAAGTGTGGTTTGAGAGCGGTTAAAACCTGTATGATGACGTCGCGGTTGAGATGGGGCCAGCGGCCTTCTTCGGCGGGTCGTACTTGACGGAGAATATCACCGGCATATTGGCGCACGACATCAGGCTCAATAAGAATCTCTTTGCAGGAACTTTCCAATTGCGCCCAGTAGGCAGGCCAAAAAAGCATTTGCGGAGTAAGTTTGCCGTCATGGCCGGGAGCAAAGACGGGTCCGGTAATGTGGGGCAATAGTTCCGAATCGCTGCGAACACTGTGAAGACCCAGGGCGTGGGCACGGGAAGTTTTAATGGCGCGGGTTTGGTCGGCGGGCCATGGTCCGGAATGGCAGGCGGTGCAGCTTAGTTTATCGAAGTGAGCCGGGGGAATGCCGTAATGCTCAGGTCGGGGCGCACCTGAACGCCCATTGCGAAACGAGGCATTCAAAGCGGTCATATCACCAAGGTGGCAACCTTCACAAGTAAGTGATTCAATATCATCAGGTCGGCCTTCCATTTTAGCCTCGCCACGGTAACCACGAACCATGCGGTGGTCCAGGCCGTTGCGATGGCAATCGGTGCAACTCAGGCCGGAGGTAAGGTGAACTTCTTCATCACATTGCCAGGGCGGCAGGGACGAATCGTCAACCAGTGCATAGGAATGACAGAAATAACACCGTTCTTCAGGTATTTTGCGGACAATGTCCAGCGTGATCTTGCCTTTGGGATCGAAGCGGGCGGGGTCGTACCAAACTTGCGGCGGAAGGGTTTCACTGCCGGCCCGGCCCTTGACACGAGCGAAGGCACACGTGGCGACGGCCGACCAGCGGAAATTGCCGCGTTCGATGTGTTCGGCGGCCTCGGCCTGGTCATGGCCAAATTCCGCATCGTGACAGGCCATGCAGTTAATCTCCAATCCGCCGTGAGTTTTCCAGAAATCGGCTTCTTCCGGGATAGTATCAGCGGAAGGTTCGATGCCGCCGGGAAGATGACGACCAAAACGTTCGATAAACTCACGGGCGTTGGCAACATATTCAGGATGAAAATTAGCGGAATCGCGACGTAAGGCGGCGGGAATCTGTGTTCCGGTTTCGGCGTCGACGTAAATCCAGGGTTCACCCATGCGGCCGGATGGATCGTCCGGATTACCCATGTTGAAATGAAGACCCTTGCGCACCTCGTCAACGCTATGGCAGGCATCGCATGATGCGGCCATATTGAAGGGTATGGTTGCATCGGGCTGAAGAATACGTTTATTTTCGTCCAAAAGGGGCATCCGGTGCACATAGATCGAACGATCACCGTCGGGAATATCGGCCATTTTTTCACCCCAAACCTTGCTCGTCGCGACCATCGCCAAAAGCAGGATTACCCGGATACTCATAGTCATTATTATAACGTAAATTTGCCTTTTCATCGAATCGTCACGCTTATTGGCCGCCGACAGGAGCCATTCAACCTAACTTTCGAGCATAAATACCTTTAGGAAATTTGTCTAGTATTCTTTTCGGCATATAAACCAAGGTAAAACTAAAATTTCCGGCATTTTTTCAGCAATATCCTATCGATATTCAGCATTTTAGTATCAATTTCAGAAGGGCAAGATTGACAGTTATCATTATGGAGGCTAGTATGACCCTCCCGAAAAACGGCTATGGACAACGACCCTCAGAACAAGGAGATCGTCACATGCAGCGAATTTTATTGGTCCTGACGGGGATAATAGGAATCACACTTATGGCGAATCAAATTCTCGGAGCGGGCGAACATCGTTACAACGAATGGTACTCGGGCGAGTATCTCAACCGGGGCGGACTGCCATTAGGCGGTATCGGCGCCGGGATGATTTGTATGGATTCGACCGGCTCAATTTCGCAGGTATCGGTGCGGAATCATATGGAGTTTTTCAACGAACCGCTGATGTTCGCGGCGGTGAGCATCAAAGGTAATCCCAAAACTGCCAAGGTAATTGAAGCACCGGTGCCCATGTGGAAGGCTTTCGGCGCAGGCGGCACGGGCAACGGTCGTGGCGGCACAAGCTGGGGCTTGCCGCGTTTCGCGGAGGCTCGGTTTAAGGCGCGGATTCCGTTCGGCATTCTTGAACTCAAAGATAACGATAATCCACTCGACGTGACGGTTACAGGCTGGAGCCCGTTTATCCCCGGCGATGCGGATAATTCCAGTTTGCCCGCGGGAGCGTTCGAATATACCTTCACCAATCCCACCGGCAAGGATGTGGAAGCAGTGTTCTCGTATCACAGTGATAATTTCATGGAACATGGACGGGAAGGCGAAGTGCTGCCCCTGGCCAACGGTTTCATTTTATGGCAACAACCGGGCAAGAATAATCCCGAACGGGAAGGCGGATTTGCGATATTCCTCGACGGAGCGGAAAAAGTGACAGTGGATCATTGTTGGTTTAAAGGCGGATGGTTTGATCCGCTAACCATTGCCTGGCGAACCGTTCAGGAAGCCGGCATGATTGATAATCCTCCTACTCCGGGCCATGCCGCAGGCGCTTCGTTGTATGCGCCATTTACGGTTCCGGCCGGGAAAAGTAAAACGCTGCGGCTGATGATGTGCTGGTATGTGCCGCAAACCACGCTTACCATCGGCGTTCGTGAAGTCGGAGGACCGGCCTTTGGCGATGCTCCTTCACAAGGCACAGCGCCGGATCAACAAACCGTTAGTGGTTTCCTTGGCAGCGGCCTGGTTAATACTTTTGATCCGGATGGCGATGGGCAAATCGGAACCCTGACGTCGCCTGGTTTCACGATTACGGCGAACCGGATTCATTTTCTTATCGGAGGCGGCAACCATCCCTATAAAGCCTGTATGAATCTGCTGATTGACGGTGAGATAAAACGCACCGCAACCGGCAAAAATGACGAAAAACTGGACTGGGAAACCTGGAACGTCGGCGAATTCAAGGGAAAAACCGCGAATCTCCAAATTGTGGATAATGTCACAGGCAATTGGGGGCATATCAACGTTGACCATATTATCATGACCGACGCCGAAAATCCGACGAAGATTGGCGCCTCGCCGGCGGTGGTGCTGGCTGATTTCGAAGGCAATGACTACGGCATCTGGACCAAAACGGGTCCGAAACAGTGTTGCGCTGAAGGCGGCTGCGAGAAATATTACAAACCCTGGTACGCCGGTAAATTCAAGGGCATTCGCGAAATTGCTGATTACTGGCGGCGTAACTATGACCATCTGCGGCAACAAAGTGATTTATTCCAAAAAACCTTCTACGACACCACCCTTCCCCCTGAAGTGGTCGAAGCGGCGGCGGCGAATATCACGATTTTGAAATCACCAACCTGCTTGCGGCAAACGGATGGGCGGTTTTGGGCCTTTGAAGGCTGCGGTGACAACGTCGGCTGCTGCCATGGTTCTTGTACGCATGTATGGGGTTACGCCCAGGCGATGCCGCACCTGTTCCCGGACCTGGAACGAACACTTCGGGAAACGGAATTTTTCGTGTGCCAGGACGACCGCGGACACCAGACGTTCCGCTGCCCATTGCCCATCAGCGAACCGGACCACAATTTCCACGCGGCGGCGGATGGTCAGTTGGGCGGGATTATGAAGGTTTACCGTGAGTGGCGCATCAGCGGCGACAATCAGTGGCTCAAAAAGATGTGGCCCAAAGTGAAACAAAGTCTGGAATACTGTATCGGTGAATGGGACCCGCGCGGCAAGGGCGTTCTGGAAGAACCGCATCACAACACCTACGACATAGAATATTGGGGGCCGGAAGGCCACTGCACCAGTGTTTATCTTGGCGCTTTGGAGGCCGCGGCACAAATGGGTGAATTCCTGGGTGAGGATGTCAACCGTTACCGCGAGTTAATCATTAAAGGCCGGGAATTTCTGGAAACAAAGCTTTACGATGGCGAATACTTCTTCCAGATTGTCCAAACCGAAGGACTCAACCATACTTTTAGAGACATCGATTATTCGGCCAATGGTCCCGGCTATAAGGATATCGTCAAGACGCTTAACACCGAAGGCCCCAAATACCAATATGGCACGGGGTGTTTATCGGACGGCGTATTTGGTTTCTGGCTGGCGCGGGCCTGCGGATTGAAGGAAAACGCCGACGCCGCCAAGATTCGCAGTCATTTGGCTTCCATACATCGTTACAATCTCAAAGATAATCTAATGGACCACTACAATCCTCAGCGCCCCACCTTCGCGATGGGTGAAGACGGCGGCCTGTTGCTGTGCACCTGGCCCAAAGGGAGCGAATTGTTGCTCCCCTTTGTCTATAGTAATGAAGTATGGACCGGCATCGAATATCAAGTGGCGGCCCACTGTATGATGCACGGTCTGGTCAACGAAGGCCTGGAAATAGTCCGCGAATGCCGTGACCGTTACGATGGACGAATTCGCAATCCATTCAATGAATACGAATG
>JAFGBA010000237.1 GCA_016933395.1 Sedimentisphaerales bacterium
CCAACTCAGACAATCTGAATATCTTCATTTTTACGGACTTTTGTTAATGACTCGGCCAGAGGCAGGGGATTTCGGAACCCCAATTAACACATAAAGACACACCAAAAAACGATATTTGTAAATATAACTCAATGTATATAAAACACTTACGAATAATTTGTTATGGGCTAAATAAGTGAAATACCATAATAGCACTTGATTTAAGTGCTATTATTGCCGATAATGTTTCTATGGCTTATGGATATGAAAAACTACATGAAGCATTGCGGCTACTGGACGGCAAATTAACACTGAATCGAAGCGGTCGCATTTCAATCGTCGTCTACGGTGGCGCAGCTCTTAATGCTTTGCAGTTGATACAGCGAACCACAAGAGATGTGGATATCGTCGCGTTGATGGATTCCAATAATCAACTGGTGGATCCCGCCCCGCTTCCGGAAGAGCTTCTGGCCGCGGCAAAGGACGTCGCCGATACGCTGAATCTCCCGCAGGATTGGCTCAACAACGGTCCGAGCAGCGGCGAGGGAGGGCTTTTCCGATTGGGATTGCCGGACGGATTCAAAGACCGGCTGATCAAGAATTACCAAGGCGAGAAACTGATCGTTTATCTCGTCAGCCGATTGGACCAGATATATTTCAAGCTCTATGCCGCCATTGACCTGTTTGGCAGTTATCACGCATCCGATCTCAAGCAGCTTATGCCAAGCGATGAGGAACTGCTTGGTGCGGTTCGATGGGCGACAACCCATGACCCATCCGAAGGATTCCAGCAAGCGGCAAAATTATTCCTGAAGGAATTTGGATATGAAAAATTGGCTGACAGAATCTAAAGATCGGTTTCAGGAAAAAATATTTGATTTTCTCTGGCGCCAGTGGAGCGCACTGGGGATTGCCGGAACAACTAAATCACAAGGCAGCACAATAATCGATCCTGAAGCGTTGCTGTTGTTTTCATTGAGCATTTGCCGATACGAACCGCGTTTATTTGACGAGATTATCGATTGGCTTTTTATGAATGGCCAGCTCATCAATGTCCAGCGATTACAGCAAATGCAGTTGAACTATAATTTTTGCTGCGGCCCGCAGCTTAGCGCCATTGCCGAACTTCTCAGCAAAAAATCCAATTACCGGCTCAAATGGTCGGGACTGGCTAAAAAATACTATCAGGAACCCAGCGAACCTTTATTCTTCGATAAAAGCGGAAATGCTTTGCCGTGTCCTGCGAACAGGGATGCCAATCCGGAGTTTTTAAGTCATGGTCTTCGGCGGGGACGGATTAATTTGCGGGGATATTCACAAGGATTTGACCCCCAAAACCCATGCTGCCTTCTGCTTCGTTTAAGAGCGTTTTTGGGCATTAACGCACGAGCTGAAATTTTATGTCTGCTGGCATCGGGTCAGGAATCGCATCCCAGTCAAGCGGCTCGGCTGACGGGATATTATCAGAAAACCATCCAAACAGCTCTGGTGGAGATGGCCCAATCGGGCATCATCCTGACGCGAACATCCAAAAAGGAAAAATTTTATCGATTAAAAGCCAATACGCTCGACGCCCTGTTGAAACCAGCGGG
The DNA here is from genome assembly GCA_016933395.1 of Sedimentisphaerales bacterium. Classification (GTDB taxonomy): domain Bacteria; phylum Planctomycetota; class Phycisphaerae; order Sedimentisphaerales; family SM23-30; genus JAFGBA01. The sequence goes on from JAFGBA010000237.1 coordinate 1,572, forward strand.
AATATCTCCGCAATGGATTTACTGTCCGCCGCTGCTGAAGGCTTTTGAGACCATGGGGCAAAAATTAAACGAACTGTCGAAGCAGGAACTCGACTCTCTGCTGCTGTATTCAGAACTGAAAAAGCTGATGCTATCTGTTCATAAATCCTGCTCTGATGCGGGCTTTAAAGAAATCATGGCATATGATGAAAATTTGCCGTTAGACGATTTTGAAAGACATTTTCAAGCATTTCTCCTGACATTGGTTTTGCGATCAGGAGAAGTGTAATTTCTTGCCTGTAAACAATTTCTTAAAGTGATTAACGGCGTTTCTTTTTGTATTCTTTTCTGAGGTCGCGGACATGGCGTGTATTTGTAAAAACTACGCCCGAGAGGATTCGAACCTCTAACCTTCGGTTCCGTAGACCGATGCTCTATCCAGTTGAGCCACGGGCGCTTCACAGACGGGTTTTTATATCACCAATCCGAAGGCCTGTCAATGTTCGACCGACGCCTCTTTGGGACCATTGCCGGTTGTAGCCGAAGCAGATGCAGCGCTAAAACGTTGGTTTTCCCGGCTGATATAGGCCTTGAACTGCTCAAATTGCTCAAATCCCACCGTTTGAGCGAATACCGGTAAAACCGAGTTGTTATGTAATAATGGTTCATTCGGATCGATCCCATAGTCGCGGCAGGTTTGCTTGAATAAAGGCGTACCCGGAATAGGGCTATATTGGCACAACCGCACCATCAGGCCCAATTGATGCACCCGACGGGCGGAGGCGGCCACTTCGTCGAGAGTTTGTCCCGGCAGGCCCGCCAGAATATACGCCTGCAACTCGTGTGGGGCATATCCGGCCTTAACCAACCGTTCCACCGCCGTCGTGAAGGATTGGTCCGACACTTTGCCATTCCCGGCCGTCTGCCAGCGGGCATCGGCGGCTTCGTAGCTCAAGCGGATCATCTCGAAACGATTTTCATACATCAACCGAGCGACATTATCGGTGATAAATCGACAGTGCAGGCCATTGGGTGCATGAAATCGAAAATTTAATCCCAGAGAAGCGATCTTCGTAAAGAGCGGCTCAAAGTGCTGTTCACTATGGACAAGCAAGGCATCATCTATAAAAGCGATATTTTTCGCTCTTCCATGCTCGTTAATCTTGTGCACATGGCGAGTTATCTGCTCAATCATCTGCTCCGGCGGGAATTGCCGCAACTCGGGCCAAAGTCTTCCACTGGCGCAATAATCACAGTGAAAAGGACAGCCAACGCTGGTAATCAACGTCAGGTAATCCAGTGGATGGTTATAAAGGTCATAATCTGGTTTTAACATCTCGACTCGACAATAATTATCTTTAATACCACTGACACCCAAAAGTTCCTCCAGCCAGGTAAATAACTTCCCCGGCTCCGTGCCGGGAAATACCTGATCAGGCATGCAATGTCGTCGGGCATGATCCGGCATAAGGCTCGCGTAAACACCTCCCAAAGCTATGGTTGCTTTGGGAAACACCTCCCGCACCAGACAAATGGCATCCGCGATGGCAGGCCACCAGTAGGTCATCATACTGGAAACCAGCACGATAGGTTGGGAGGCTCCTTCTCCCGCCACAGCTATGGCCTGTAGAAATAGATCTTCCGGCAGGCCATAACGACGATAAGTTCGGGGAATATGTGATAAAACAGCGGGCTTGGAAATCACTTCTGTATGGTATTTGCCAGTCCCGTTGTGCTTGACTTTTGGTGGGCCATAGCGCTCGGTTAGCAGGGGATGACGGCGATCCAGAGCATCCACCAGCCGCACATCAAATCCCGCCCGCTGCAAAAGTCCGCCTAAATGCAGCAGCCCCAGCGGCTTGGTAAATAAATCATAAGCCGCGAAATCGTAAATCGGCGGATTGACCAGAATAGCACGATGTTGCATTTATTAAGCATACTCGGCTTTGATCCTTAAGACAATATATTGACAATAATCATGATAAAAATGATTTTATAGATGATTTCATTGATTTATGATCAAGTTATGGGACTCTGACATTCAATCAAATCGCTATAAATTCACTCAATCAAACATATCCATATATTCCGGTTTAATTGCGAACATACGGCCTTAAATTGACGATAATATGAATTGGATGGCGGCTTCTGTTCTGACCACACCGGAAACGTTTGATAATGTTTACAAATTCCTGAGATGAAAATGATGCAAACACATATAAACAAATGGAAAAAAATTATTTATGTTCTTGTGTTGGTGCATCTGACATGCATAGGCACAACAAATACTTGCGGCCGGCCATCGAATGAAATCCCCCAGAATACGACGGATAATACCCCCGAGATGAACCAAACGCCGGAAAATGCTTCGACGGAAATCCTTCAACCGGATGAAAAAATTGAGTCTATCGAAATCACCGGAAAAGAGTTATTATTGTTTGAGGAAATGCCGGTTGTTTTCTCCGCGGCAAGACAGGCACAGCCGATTGATAAAATCTCCGTCCCGGTAACCGTGATAACCGCGGAAGATATTCATTATAGCGGCTTAACTTCCATTCCCGATATATTACAGTTTGCACCCGGGATAGATTATGTCCCTCTCAGCAGAAATCGCTGGGCTATTGGTGTACGAGGGTTGCACGATTTCATTTCAGACCGCACTCTCACCCTTATCAACGGTCGGATTGCAGACGGGCCTTTATTTGGCGGTTCTGAATTTTATCGGCTTCCTATTATGCCTGAGGATATAGACCGTATTGAAATAGTACGTGGTCCTGGAGGTGCGGCTTGGGGGGCCAACGCCTTTACCGGAGTGATTAACATTATTACCAAAAAACCGGAAAATGTACAAGGTTGGTTTGCCAGTAATACCATAAATGAGTTTGGAGACAATTATTCCCACATACGTTGGGCATCGATGGCAGGACCATTATCCTGGCGCATATCTTTGGGGTATAGCCACAATGAAAATTCCGATGATGCGGGGGCCGGCGACTATGCGTCCAATAACATACCTCTTAATCCTTTGATTGGTTTCAGCGGGTATACGGCTCGTGACTTTAGCCGCAATCTGATATTCGACGGAGAGGCAGCTTGTTCTTTATCTGATGATACGCAATTACAATTTGGCCTGGGTTATTCTCATAATGAAATCGGAGATTTTGAATTTGGAGGTTATTACCCACGAAAAAACACCTGGTTGGAAACAGCCAGACCATACCTAAAAGTTACTCATGAATTTGAAGATGACAGCACCGGATATATGCAGTGGTTCGGGAATTTTCTGAGTACACAATTTCCCACCCTTTATAAAGGACGCTTCAGCGAGAATGATCTTGAAGCACAATGGAACCTTCGACTCGATGAACATCAGTTATCCGTGGGCGGCAATGTCCGTATCATTTATCTAAATCTCGACGATGGAAGAACCCCGCAGGACTTAATGTATTCCGGAGAGCCGTATAGTGAACAGTTGGCCGGCATGTTCTTGATTGATCGTTGGCAAATTTATGACAAATTAACTTTGGAAGGTCAGATTCGCGGCGATTGGTATTCAGAAACGCAAACAGATTGGTCAAGTCGCTTAACCGCCATTTATCCTATCGATGAACGGAAAAATCATAATTTTCGTATAAGTTGGGCTAAAGCATTTCGAGCCCCCCTGGCCACCCTGCGTGAAACCATGACCAGTCGTATTTCCCTCGCTCCCATGGGATTACCAGGTTTAAATGCTTTTAATGTTGTACCTGCTGACGATCTGGATAACGAAGAAACCTGGTCGCTGGAAGCAGGTTATGCTGGAAAAATAACAGAGGATTTAAACATACGGATTGATGGATATTATCAGCGATTCAGTAAATTAATTGGTTATAGCCGTCTGGCGGACCCGATGGCGCCCGCGCTTAACAGAGCATTTTATCAAGCCAACAATATTGATGGAGCAGATACATACGGCGGGGAAATAGAAATTGAGAGGAAAATCCAGTTTGGTAAAATTTCCGTCTGGTACGCCTACAACGACTTTCAGGAAGATATATCTCACCAAAATGTCCGTTCTTATGCACCGGCCCGGCATAAGGCGGGAATGACCGGGCGCATATTTATATCCGATAGCTGGACATTAAATGCAAATTACAGATATGTCAACGTAACACACCCGCTGGTAAATGACACCCTGTTGGATGTATCAACGACCCATCGTCTTGATTTAACCATTATGAAAAAAATCGCTCAGGGAGCGGGAGAATTCATGATCGGGGTAAGTGATCTGTTTAACAAGACCGAAGGTCCTAACTGGGGAATGGGCCAGATTACGGC
>JAFGBA010000238.1 GCA_016933395.1 Sedimentisphaerales bacterium
ATCATAAATAATAAGAGCTTAAAAACACGAAACTCGGTTACTGGAAACAGCACTAGTTATGAAGATCCAAGTTCGTTGCCACCAAAATTAGACCCTATAGAATAGCAGCATTCTATGGCCACGAAATAGGTTTAATTCTTATTGCCCTGGTGATAATCGTATTTTTTTCTATGAATGGCATATGTAATTAATTCGACTATTTATTTTTAGCTTTTTTATGGCTTTTGATGCTTATTGGGTCGTTGATGCTTATGATGGACAGAAACTGGCCAGAGGTTTCGTTCTGAAAGCAGGAAGTAAATGCTGACAACAATCCTCTTCAATCCGGAAATCGAACACTATGATTTCGGCCCTGGCCACGCTTTTCGAGGCGAGCGGTTTGCATCTTTCCGGAGGATGTATCAGGAAACTCTGGCGCATAATCCCCATTTTCAGTGGGCCAGCCACGATGAATCAGCCACTGATGAAGAACTTGGGCTTTGGCATACACAGGATTACATCAATATGCTCAGAGCAGCATCTTTGGCCGAAGATGATGAAGATTCGTCTGTTCCGGAATTTGCGGCTCTCTTTGGATGCGGCCCCAAAACAGGCCCAAGCAGGCAAAGCCTGTCCGTATATGTCAGCCGGGATAACCTCAATCCGCTGACCGGCCGACTTCCCGAAGGAATTGAAAACGCCGCCCGTGCGATTGTGAAAAATTCCATGCTCGCGGTGGATTATGTCCTGCAGGGAAAGACAGATAAGGCCGTCGGCTTGGGCGGCGGCCTGCACCACGCCAAGGCAAACTATGGCGAAGGCTTCTGCATCTATAATGATGTTGTAATTGCCGCCAGATACGCCATGAAGGCATACGGCCTGGAACGGATATTGATTCTGGACACAGACGCCCATGCGGGCAACGGCACTTGCGAAGCCTTCTATAACGACCCCGGAATATTGTTTATTGACGTGCACCAAACAGGCATATATCCCGGCACCGGCTTAATAGAAGAAACCGGCGCAGGCAAGGGAAAGGGATTCACCGTAAACATTCCTTTGAAATCGGGAAGCGGGGATGCTGAATATGAAAGAATCTTCGATGAAATCATCTTTCCTCTGGCAAGGGAATTTCGGCCCCGGCTTATTATCCGCAACGGCGGCTCCGATCCTCATTTTGCGGATAACTTAACCGGCCTGGGACTGACATTGGCGGGCTTTTGGATGATCGGAGATAAAGTCAGACGGCTAAGCGATGAGTTATGCCGGGGAAAATGTGTTGACCTTATCTGCTCCGGCTATAATCCGGATGTTCTGGCCGGGGCATGGATTAGCCTGATAGCCGGTTTAAGCGGAATAAAGGTTGAGTTAAAAGAGCCGGTTCCCCGTATTGCTGCGGATGAACCTGCTGAGATTGCGGATATTATATATGAGGTAAGAAAGGTTATAAAACCGTACTGGAAGTGTTTGGGATAATATGTTGGATTCCCCCTTCGCCCCTTTCGGGTTTTTCGTGGTAATCAATGCCTTTCACCCATGAATTTCACTCCAATTTGGACGTGACGCAGCCCCCAATAACCCTTATGATATCTTCAAAGCTGAACGTATTTAAAATCAGGAGCGATGTTATGAATGTTTTGAGGCGAAACAGCATCTATTTGGCCGTAATGGCGGGTTTTTTCTTTTCCCCCTCTTTGCTCGCGAAGGATTTAACCATGGATCATTTACCGATCATTAAAAAGGACACCATCACGGGATTCTCCAACGGCGGCTGGGCCTTGGACCGCTACACGGAACTGGAGCGGCTTGACTCCAAAGCCTGCATCACGGTCGCGGACCTCAAAGGCCCCGGCCTTATCACCCATTTCCATACCACCCGCCACTACAAGCCCGAAGTCTCCACCCGCGGCATTGTGCTGCTGATCTATTTCGATAACGAGACCGAACCGGCCGTCCAGTGTCCTTTGGGCGATTTCTTCGGCGATGGCTGCAACGGCAAAAGCATGGACTTTTCCACCCCTCTGATCGAATGCGCCCCCGGCAGCTACAATGTTTATATTCCCATGCCCTTTAAAACCTCCGCGAAGGTAATGTTGCGCAACGACACCGATATCCGGCTGGATAACTATAGTTACGTTGAGTGGGAGCCGCTCGACGCCTGGAATCCGGATATGGGCTATTTTCACGCCACCTACCAGCGCAAGGCGTTCCAACTCAGCGATAAATCCCACGAAACATTTTTCCATGTCAACGGCGCCGGCCACCTGCTGGGCCGACAGTTCAGCGTCGCCACCGATGAACCGATGTTTGAGCATTTTAATTTCGTCATGGAAGGCAATAACGAGGTGGACATCGACGGCCGGGAGCGGCAACTGGATTATCTCGGCTCCGAAGATTCCTTCACCTTTAGCTGGGGCTTTCAAAGACGATTCGCCGGCTATCGCGCCGGTATGCCCTTCTTGAAAACCGATGAACCGCTTTATCTCCTGTCGATGTACCGGTTCCATGATCACATGCCCATTCGCTTTAAAAAGGAACTGAACTGGTCCATCAACTGGAAATATGAGTATAAAGGGTCCGAACAATGGCGCAAGGACCTGGATCAACGAGTAAAGGATGGCGGCGGCTGGGTGGACTACGCCACTGTGTATTACTGGTATCAGGATAACCCCGCCGGTTACCACCACCAGCCCCTCGCTCCTGTCCCCGAACGCATAAAGGACCTCCTCAAATCCTCTCGCTCTCCGGCCCCCGACAATACCCAGGAAAAGTAAACCAACCGGAGAAACCTCCCCATCGCACTGGGCCACAGGCCTGTTCCACTGTCATCCCCGCGAAAGCGGATAGGGTGTGCAACTTGTTGCACACGCGGTTTTTCTGTACCGCCGCCTTCCTCGTGACGCGGGCATCCTGCCCGCGCATTCTACCCGTACCGCCGGCCTCTGGCCGGCAATTACTCTTTCCGTCATGCTGAGCGTCGCGAAGTCGAGTGGTAGTGGTAGTAGTCTCGGAGTATGTGCCAATCCTTATCCGGAGGCTTACGCCTCCGGCTGGCCTATGCGGTTTTTATGATTATCCGTATTTGTTTGTAGCCCAACCCATGCCCGCCATGTTATTCTCCCGTTTTTTTCTGCATGGGCTTAAGAGCCTATTTTTAACTGGTGATAAAATAGAGTGGGTTTCTCACTTGTCTTGTATGGCAAATATCAATACAATTGCCATTAATAAGCCGACGTAGAGGTTTTAGTGGTTCAGCATGTTTTATGAATATGATTTAAATACGCGATATGCCTTTGTCAGCCGTTAAATATCATACTGGTAAGTTTCCCCCTGCAAAGCTTAACTGGGATCGATTATTACCTTTAATCGGACCGGCACAAGCCGCTGTGGCGGAGTACAAAGGTGTGCTGCATGGCATACCGAATGTCCAGGTATTGCTGGCGCCACTGATATCACAAGAAGCCGTTCTTTCCAGCAAAATTGAAGGCACTCAGGCGACTTTGGGTGAAGTATTGGAGTTCGAAGCTGCTGAAGAAACAGCAACCGGCGAAAAACGCAACGACATTCAGGAAATACTCAATTATCGGCGGGCCCTGCGACTTGCCGTCGATGCGCTGCGAAAATTACCACTATCACAACGTGTGATGCGGGATACTCACCAGGAGTTAATGCAAGGCGTGCGCGGTGAAAATAAAACACCGGGAGAATACCGACGGATTCCCAACTGGATTGGCCCGGCTGGTTGTACAATAGAAACGGCCCATTTTGTGCCACCAAATGCGGACCAGGTACCTGTATTGATGACAGAGTGGGAGAAGTACCTGCATCAAAAACCCAAGGATTCGCTCGTTCAACTGGCTATTCTTCACGCCGAGTTCGAAGCGATTCATCCTTTTCTCGACGGTAACGGCCGGATAGGACGTCTTTTTGTGCCGCTATTTCTGGTTGATAAAGGTATGTTGGGCAGTCCGGACTTTTACGTTAGCGATTATCTTGAAGCCCAACGGGAGGAATATTATAACCGGTTGTTGGCGGTGTCGCGCGAAAATGACTGGACGGGTTGGTGTACATTCTTTTTGAAGGCGTTAACGGAACAGGCACAGGATAATAAGGCCAAAGCCCAGGCCATTCTGCAGTTGTATCAGTCAAAGAAGGATTGGATCACAGAACAAACACATTCGCAATACGCCATACGTGCCTTGGATTGGTTTTTTAATCGACCGATTTTCAAAGTATCAGATTTTGTAGCTTCAGCGACAATCCCTAAACCTACGGCCAACCGCATCGTACGAATAGCGCGAAACAGGGGATTATTAAGTGAACTTCGTCCTGGCAGTGGCCGACGAGCAGCAATCCTGGCATTTCCTGAACTCTTAAACATCGCCGAAGGTCGATCTGTATTTTGAGTCTCACCTATGCACAACAAAGTATTTTGTGTATCATAAAACGCCTTATATGACACACAAAATGTAACACCTTTTATTGTAGTTAGTTACGCGTGAATCAATCCTTGTTTGGGGGTAATATTTTTACTTTTGTCTATTTCCTACTGAATACGATTAAATTAAGTAACTCAAACTGACCGATTGAAGGAATATTGATGATAGTGAAGATTCAACAAAAAAGGCCTTTCAAGCCGATAAATGTAGTGGAAACAAGCATTTACTGGCAAGGAGGCCTTATGCTTACTATCGGCAAAATTCCTCAAAAAGTCAAATCGTTTTTCAAACCGATTAAAAACGGGGTGTCGGCTCACGTCTATTCGTATTATTGCCATCTTGTTCTGGCTATTTGCCTCAGTCACGGCAGCACCCTCGACCGGCTGGTCAAGCTCCTGCGAAACGTGACCCATCGCACCAATCACGGTGAATTTCTCTGG
>JAFGBA010000239.1 GCA_016933395.1 Sedimentisphaerales bacterium
CACCAATCTCGCCGACCAGCCTCTGACAAGAGGGTATGTTCTGTTCGACAATCAAAAGGCCCTCGATTTTACCACGGTTGCTCCCGGCGAGCGTAAAACCTTCAAGGGACCGCTTAAGCGGACATCAAAACATAACTGGAATGTGACGGCACAAACAATGAATGCAAGTTCATTTATGGGATTTGGCGGTGGGAAAACGGTAAATATGAAATCGGATATTCGCACCAACCTTTCTGTCGCCACGGGCTTTGCCCAGGGGACGCTGCCGCGATCCGCCGGTATCCTGCGCGGCCTGGAGCAAGGGAAAGCCCTGGTGTGTGTGGAATATACCGATGCCCCCATCGATTTTACGGTTGCGAACAAAACCTATGATCTGGACCACATATGTTGGTGTCGTATGCTGGTTACGCCCGGCCTGTTAAATGAGGAACTTATCGATGATCCGAATAAACGCCCTGACTAAAAAATACGGTGAATTGGCCGCCTTATCCAACCTTGAGCTTACCATCAACGCCGGGGACGTATTTGGTTTCATCGGTCCCAATGGCGCCGGCAAGACCACCACCATGCGCATTTTGGCCACGTTGCTGACGCCCACCTCCGGTCGGGCGTTCATCGATGGCCATGATGTTCTTACCCACGGCCGTACCGTTCGTCGCCTGGTGGGGTATATGCCTGACTTTATGGGGGTATATGACGACCTGAAAGTATTCGAATATCTGGAATTTTTCGCCGCGGCGTTCGGCATCGAGCCGCGTAAACGCAAGGGCATTGTGGAAGGGGTGCTGGAATTGACGGACTTGCAGTCCAAAAAAGCCGCTCCCGTCGATAGCCTTTCACGCGGGATGCAGCAGCGGTTGGGTCTGGCCCGCGTGCTTATCCATGATCCCAAGGTGCTTATCCTCGATGAACCCGCCAGCGGCCTTGACCCCCGTGCTCGAATCGAGATCCGCGGACTGTTGCGCGAACTGAAAAAAATGGGCAAAACCATCATGATTTCCAGTCACATTCTCAGCGAACTCGAGGAAATCAGCGATCATGTCGGAATTATCGAGCACGGCCAGTTGGTGTTCAGCGGTACGCTCGCCCAGTTGCGTCAGCGTGCCGGCCAGCAAAGCAAGGTGCGCGTCCGCGTTGTTCAGGATCACGATAAGGCGGTGGAACTGCTCTCGGCCCTGCCGCAAATCGCCGACGTTCACCGCGAAGGCGAAATTATTTCCGTCACCTTTCATCCCGGTCAGGATGCTGATGGCATTGTTGCTCGCACCCTGGTTCGGGCGGACATTGACCTTATCGCTTTGGAGCCCGAGCAGCTTAAACTAGACGATGCCTTCCTCCAACTAACTCGTGGACTGGTGCATTAATGCCGACGCTGATAACGACATTACGTTTCTGGTTTGATCCACTGCGCTGGACCGGACCGATTTTTGACAAGGAACTGCGCGTCTCCAGTCGTCGCCGCCGCAACTATGTACTGCGCACGGCGTATGTGCTGGTAATGCTGCTGTTTATTTGGCTGGTTTGGGTGGAAACGGTCAGTGATCGTGTATCCTCAGCCAATGTCATCGCCCAGATGTCCCGGGCAGGCATCGAACTTACCATGGCCATAGTCTGGTTTCAGTTTGTCGGTCTGCAATTGGTCGCCGTCAGTATGCTCAGCACGGCCATCCGCGATGAGTTGGCCAGTAAAACCCTTGGCGTCCTGCTGACTACGCCTATCAGCAGCTTACAAATTGTTATTGGCAAACTCCTAAGCAAGCTCCTTCAGCTTTTCGCTCTGTTGGCGCTGAGCCTGCCGGTGCTGGCCATTATTCGCGTATTCGGCGGCGTACGTTGGGATTATATTATCGCCGCCTTGAGCATCACCCTGACAACGCTGGTTTTTGATGCGGCGGTGTGTCTGTTTATCTCCGTCACCAATCGCAAATCCTATCAGGTGCTTGCCGCCGCCGTGGTCGTTCTGGTAGTGCTCTTCGGCCTCATCCCCCTGATGATAGTCATTATCTGGGATGACTTAAATCTGCCGTGGGTGACAGCGGAAATAATTTTAAGTTATGTTAATCCCTTTGTTGTTTTGGGTATGGTTACGGATTCCGCATTATATGGAGGCGGTATTGGCTTCGGTTCCTCAAACTCTTTCTGGTTGACCCATTGCGGAATCATGTTGGGCGTTACCGCATTATTGCTGCTGGTAACGACCTTGCGGGTACGTAAAGCCGCCCTGAGGCAAATGGCCGGTGAACCCGCCCGCTCGTTGCTCGGACGACGCAAAGGCCGCCCGACCATAGATAGCGAACACGCCGATGAGTCCCGCATTCGCCGCCTGAAAGGCAAGCCCATCGTCTGGAAGGAACTACGCGAGCCTCTTGTTCGTGTCCGCAGCCTTTGGCAAAAAATCATGCTCACGCTGATTCTGTTGTTCATGGCGGCGTTTTATGGCTACACCGTTTATCGCCACTGGATGGAAGAGGAAGTATTTCACATTCTCTTCGTGGTTATCTACATGATCGCCGGTATGTTCGCCACGATGGTCGGCGCTGCCGCGGCCATCACCAAGGAACGCGAAACCCGCAGTTGGCCCATCCTGTTAATTACCCCTCTGACCGATGGTGGCATTATATACGGCAAAGTTGTCGGCACCATCCGCCGCTATATGCCTATCTGGCTATTTCTTGGGGTGCACCTGATGGTCTTTTCACTGTTTGGCTATATTAATCCCGCGGTTCTGGTGCACATGCCGCTGATTATTCTCAACGGTGTGATTTACGCGGTATTGTCGGGTTTGTGTTTCAGCAGCTTATGCCGTAAAACCGCCCTGGCGCTGGTGTTGACCTTGTTGTTTTCCCTGGGGTGGATGATATTTTTACCCATGATGCTTGGCATCGCCGGATCCAGCGATGCTATTGAATTATTGATTTCCGCCAATCCCATTATGCAAAGCGGCGTCATCATGGAAGCCACCAGCGGCAAATATAATATCAGTTCCGGAAATTATTATTACGATATATCTCAAGGACTTAAATACGATTGGTTCGGGGAAAATTTGGGTTTTGTTGGAACAACCTTGGCGTTGGTAGGATTCACTGTATTGAATCTTATATTGTCAATGGTTTTTTTCATCATCGCCCGGACCAACCTGCGTAATAAACTCTTTAGCAAATAACTCGCCATGACTTTCACTGAAACCCTTACCAACATTCTTCGCTTTCTGGAGCCGACCTGGCTGACCGGCCCGCTGCTTGATAAGGAACTCCGCATCGCTAGCCGCCGCCGGCGGACCTACCTCATTCGTACCGGCTACCTCGTCGGCCTGATTATCTTCATTGCTATTGCCTGGGGATCGGCAAGCTTGGGCGGTTCTAGCGCGTTTCTCGTTTCACGGATGCCTTATATCGGTCGACAGGTCACCTGCTTCATCGTCTGGTTTCAGTTTTGCACGGCTCAACTCATTATTATTGCCATGCTTTGCTCCTCGCTTAGCGATGAAATCACCAAACGCACTCTCGACGTTCTCCTCAGCACCCCCGTCACCTCGCTGCAACTGGTCACGGGCAAATTTCTCAGCCGGTGTTTTCAGGTCATGATTCTCATCGCTCTGAGCCTGCCGGTGTTGGCCATCATCCGCGTCTTCGGCGGCGTCTCCTGGCATTTCGTCATCGCGTCGCTGGCGGTTACCCTGGCGGCGATGGTTTTCGCCGGATCACTGGCCTTGCTGGGATCAGTTTTCTTTCATCGCGCCCATCGTTGTATTATTGCCGTCGTTGGTATGCTGCTGGTTCTTTATATCGTTCCGCCTTTATTGCTGAGTCCCATGCTTGGTCTGCCCGGCCCTATCACAACGGCCCTGACCTTTTTCACCGAACGCACCAATCCCTTCCTGATGCTCGAGGAACTGACCGCCAGCGAGTTCTGGGTCGATCCCACCGGCGTTAATATCAATTGGCCGGGCCTGTGCCGCACGCTGGGGTTGGTTTCGCTGGGCGGTCTGCTTGTGGCCGTTATCGCCGTTCGTTTCCTGGTCCGCGGCTCGCTGGCCGGCTTAAATCCTAAAAACTGGTTCCTCGGTCCCCGTACCCGTTTGGGGGAATTGACCGGCAATAGGGGTGTCCAACCTGTTCGGGGTCAAGCCATATGCTGGAAGGATATGCGACACACTCTTTGGCGACGCGGACGTCCGGGACAGTTGATTCTTCTGATCCTGGTTTTGGTCGTAGCCGCTGTTTATAGCTGGGGTTTCGCGAGCAATTGGATTATACAATCAGGTTTTCACGCTTTGCTTTTTTCCATCCTCGGTTTTATCTGCCTGCTGCGAGTTGGAATAGCGGCCGCCGCAGGCGTCTCTGGTGAAAAGGAGGCTCGCACGCTGGAAAGCCTGTTAACAACCCCACTGGAAGACCGTACTATTATTTGGGGAAAGGCTTTGGCGGCCTTCCTTCGCAGTGGGATTTTTACGGCTTGGCTGCTGATTCATCTCGTGATTTTTACCATTATGGGTTTTGTACACCCCATTGCTTTGGTGTATGGTGTTTTATCGTTGGCGGGAAATCTTGTTTTGGTTATTGGTATCGGTCTTTATTTCAGCGCTCGCTTGAAGACCACCATAGCCGCCCTGGTCGCTTCCTTCATTTCGGCAATGGTGCTTCTGTTTTTCTGTTGCGGCAGCATGTCCAATCCTGTAACTGTAACATCCCTGATTCAGGCGACTGCTAGCCGGCATATGCCCATGTTTGGCTTTGGGTTTATATTTGTGATGATGTTTATTGGACCAGTGATTCATGGTATTATCGGCCTGATCTTCTACCATCGCGCCATCGCCAATTTGCGAAAGCGCCTTTAGTGTTATTCACAGGCCGCCATCTGTGCCATACTATTCTCCAGCCGTATTTGCTGTGTTATATTCCGGAGGAATTGTTCTGTGTGAGCGATTATGAATTTCTGCGGATTCAAGTGAATAAAAAAGGAGGGAAAGCACCAAAAACGAATATTAAAAGGTCTGATTAAAAGCTGTATTTCAAGTCTGCAAGAAGGTATAGCACCTCTTGAAGTGCCCGTAGCTCAGTTGGTAGAGCAGCGGACTGAAAATCCGCGTGTCGGCGGTTCAAATCCGTCCCTGCCCATTAGACAACTTTATTAACAAAGGGGATAGCGTCGGGGAGTTAAATCCGCAAATCTCAAACTTTGATTAGCTATAGAGCCAATATCGACGAGTTTTATTCGGCTATAAACAGGGAATATATTGCCGACAGCAAATAATGGCGCCCGCTGGAACCGATTATTCCCTGTCTCAAGGAGTCGCCACGCCATACACTTCCGCTTCGAGGTAATGGTTCAATTGGTTATCCGTATTGCCGTTGCTGTAGAACCGCACGTAGCGGGCGATGGCGCCCCGGGCGTCGATGAGTTTGCCCTGATAGCTGTCAATGTAATGGAGATCGGCGCCCGCGCCGAATCCGG
>JAFGBA010000240.1 GCA_016933395.1 Sedimentisphaerales bacterium
CCGCCCATAAAGTGATTGCGCACCAGGATGTCGCCATCATCACCATGGATGGTTATGCCATTGTCATCGATTTGGGTAAAAAAGTTGTTAAAAAGCGTAAGAGACTTACCTTCTCCTACGGCGTTTGCATCGATATTCAGGCCATTGCCGCATTGATAAAACATATTGTGACGTATGGGCGTTACCAAAATACCTTGGATATCCAGGCCGGGATCAGCATAGTAGATGCGGCAAAATTCGATTTCGCTATCATCACCGACGACCAATCCGTTCCAGTCGTCCCGCGCGGGACTGCCGGAACTGCCACTAATCGTTTCACCTTTATTGTTGTCATGCTTACTGGTGAATACAATCGGCAGATAGGGATCGCCCTTGGCGATAATCCGGCCGTCACTGCCGGCGATAAGCTTTTTATCATCGGCGAACTTGACAATCGTGCCCGGCTCAATGGATAAATAGCCGTCCGAGATGGTGTAGTCTGATGAGACATAGTACGTGTTTTTTGCGTACCAGATTTCATTGGGATCGAACGTCCCGTTGATGGTGTGATAATCCCAAGTGATTGGATATTGAGCCGAGGTGAAAAAGTCGCCGGCCAGCGTTTCGATAAGATACGCCTTATTGTTTTCATCCCGGAAAAGTTGTTTGTAGGCCGAAGTTTTGGCCTTGGTTTTTTTTGTCGTGGCGTCGTAGATGTCCGAAGCGACGAAGCGATGACGATCATAACCATAAACGACGTCCTCGTCCGGGATAAGTTTCAAAAAGGCGATGTCCTCATGGGTGGGCATCGTATTCAAGCCCACGCCCGGCAGGAACCAGCCTTCTTTTCCGATGGCCACGCCCATATCCTGTTCCAGGCAATAGTTATCCAGGGCCAGTTCGGTATAAACCATGATATGGGTCTGGTCGGGCGTCATGCCCGGGGGCAATTGTGGCGCGTTATGAAAAATAACATCCTGGTGAAAGCCGTCCGGTTCGGCGATCAGCACCAAATCGATGCCTGCGCCGAAAGCGCCCCCGAACACCAAACGCCGCGGGTCGTCGGGATCGATGCAGCCCTGGACGTTTCCTTGCGCCCAGGCCAGCGTTTCCAGGCGGTCCTCTGAAATCGCCTTGATCGTCGCAGTGCGCAAATGCAGGGTTTCCTGCTCCACCGTATATTCCAGGAACGTATTCAGCGTCCATCCCATCGCCAGGGTATAACCCGCCTGATCCATCACGAAGCCGGTTAAGGTTTCCCGCCACTGAGGATTGGTTACCGCCCATTGGCTCTGTACGTCCCGATAACAAATCCCCGTTCCCACCTCGACGACGGTTGAAATAACGGTTTCGTTTTCCCGTTGCTTCGTTTCCGGATTGTGGACTTCCAACTCCCGCGTAACCTGCCATACCCGTCGATTGGCCGACCGCCGCTCAACCAGTTCGGAACGTTCTTCGGAAAGAACGTTTACATGGTCGGACAGCAACGTGTCGGGAGCAATGTTTCCTTCACCGGTAGCGAAGGCGTTCGGGTCCAACGGATCGTCAGAGGTGAACGCGCGGTTGATGCGCCATACCGCGATAATCAACACCGCCAGCAGAATAATAACCACACTTAAAATTTTACCGTATTGTCGTGCCTTCTCGCTCATGGGCTTCCTCACCATTGGTTTTTTCCCTGGGACATATCTAACCGCCGCGCCGGGTCGAGATCAGACGGTCAAATCCATCGTAAATGAAATGCTCGGTTTCGCCTTCGGGCAACGTCTTTTTATCTAAATTGCCGTTCAGGTCGTAATGGTATTCCATCACGGCGATATCCTCCTGGCTCTTGCCCAGGATTTCATAGATAACCTGTCCCCGTCCGTCCCGGATGAGTTCCTGGAAATGGCCGTCGGGATAAGTGGTTTTGTAGATTTCCGATTGGTGGTTGTAGGCGAATTCCGTGCGTAAGGACTTGCCGCCTGCATCGATGACAATCGCGTCGCGCCGACCGTAATCGTCGTATTCGTAATCCTCGTGGATCCAGTTGAGTTCCGGCGTCTCCGGATTGGCGATGTCCGCAAGCAGGTCGGTCTCCGGAAACGACTCCGTCTCGTTGGCGACGCTCTTGCGAATCAGCCAGCCGTTGGTGTTATACCGGTACATCGTGGCGCTAGCCAAATGGGTGGCGCTGCCGCCGTCAAAAACCGCTTCAGCCAGAACCGCTCCGGAATTGGAGTAATAGGTTTTGCTTTTGACGCCCTGGGGATTGGTTACCGTCTCTGGTTCGTTGTATTCATTATAGGTGTATTTTGTGGCGTTCAGGCAGGTGTTGGGATCATTGGGATCCGAGCAGTTGATCAGATCATACGCTTCGATTCTTAACTTCATATTGCCGAAGTCATCATAAGCGTATTTCGTGATAACGGCATCACCGTTGGCGTCTTTACGTTGTTCCTCGGTTAGCTGGCAGCGGCTGTTGTAGGCGTATTCGGTCACTTGCTGGTGGGTTTGCGTGCAGCGAGGATCCGAGGCCCCGCAATAATCGGGGTCACCCGGGTCCAGGAAACAACAGCCCGGCTTAACGGGAGTCACTTCCGAAGCGATTTCCTTATGAACCTGGGTGTTCGCATAATACTGTGTTTCCCGCAAGCCGCCGTAAGCGTCGGTGTATTCCCGCAGCAACGTCTGAAAACCGTCGTCATAATATTTTTTCCAATAATCGTATTCCGCTTCGGTAATCACCGTTCCCGAGAAATCCTCCCGCTCGCGCTTGGTCATGCCGCTGTAATCAGTAAAATAATGGTGAATTTTATTGCCCTTGGGCAAGGTTGCCGTAGTCTTCCACCCGCCGGTGATGGCTTCAGAATGGTAAAAATAAGGGGCGTAATCGCCGATGGGGTAAGTAGCCGTTTGCAAGTCGAGATAATAGCGTTCTTCGGAAACGCCCTTTCCCTTGGCCAGATAAACCATTGCCCGGTAATAACTACCGTCTATATAGTGTTTTTCGATATGGGTTTTGATGCCGGTTTGCTGGGTGTCTTCAAAATGATGATTCAGGTAAATATGCTCGGTAACCAGTTGCCCGGTATTGACATCGCCCAGCCATTGCTTGACCATCCGGTCTAGATTGTCGTATTCGTAGCTGACCAGAACATCACACGGATCGGCGGCCCGAATCTTACTGATGAGATACCCGCCGGGGCGATAGTTATTGGGATCCTGCTGGGGATCGTAGGTGTTATTCGGGTCAAAAATATAATCAGGATCATAATTGGGATTAATACTGGTGTCGAAGATAGGATTGGTTGTCGTGGGCACGTAATCAATCCAACGTTCGCCGCCGCCGCAACTGCCGCAACCGTGCTTGATATGCTCCAACTGGTGCGTGACGCTGTCATAATCCAGGTCGATCCAGCGACCGCCGGTGGGCTCTTCCTCCAATTCGGTGCGGGCGGCAAAATCACAAGGGTTCGCGCCCGCCCAGATACGGTTCAAAGGCGTGTCTCCGTCGTCGGGATCGACGTAACTATACTTGATATAACCGTTACTGGTGGCTTGCTCGATCACCCGGCCGTAGGCGTCTTGGGTATAGGCGACATGCGCCGTAGTACCGGATGCGCTATACGACATCTTAATCAGCGGGATCGCTCCGCAAGTATCCTCGGCGATTTCATATTCGCTGGTCCAACTGCCTTCCTTTTCGTAAAAATAATACTGTCCGCCCAGAACATCGTGTATGGAAAAACTCACCTTGGTGTAGTCGCCGTACTCACCGGTATATGTCGGCCCGTCAACCGTCCAGCCGGGCGTGTCGTTCACGCGGAACCAGTCGCCTTTCAAGTCGGACTCGACGTAGGTGTCGCCATCCCAGCGAAATAAGGAGCCGTGGCCGCCTGTCGAAGTATTCTCCTGCGAAACCGAAACGCGGGCGTGACCGATGGTAAGCTGCGGCAAGGCAAGTTGAGAATTGTGTCCCTTCTGCCCGCAACCGCCGCTGGAACAGCCTGCCCCCAGGACCTTTGCGGACCATAAACACCCCACCACCAACATCCCAAACAGATAATAATTATAATGGCGTTTCATAATAAACCCTTACCGATTTAAAGTATTCAAATCTTATCCATGTCGTTACTTGCAGGGATTGCCTTCGGTGAATTCCACCCTGACCATATATACCTTCTTTTTCTCAATCATTTCACCCTTTATACGATGCACTTGCTGTTCTTGATCGATACACTCGCAAAAATATGTATAGCCCAAACAATTGGCCATATCGCCTTCCGTGCAACAGCGATTCACCCAGACCCAACGCCAGATTTCAATCTCCACCTTGACGTAATCGCCGGGATTAAGTTTTCTTAGCGTGGCGCAGGAATCATCCTTTAACCCGATTTCAATGTACCCGTGCATTCCGCACTCCGGATACGTAAAAATATCTTCCTCGCCTGCATCGTCGCCTTCACCGCTCGCCTCGTTTGGATCTTTTGTATGGTAAGGCGTGCATTTAATGACATAGGTATTAAGCCATGAATAGGGAAGGAATGGACTGCCGGTGCAATCCATCGGAGAGTTAGGATCGCCCTTGGAATCACATTGATACCAAACCCACGGATCATCCGGATCATAGGGATCTTCCAAGCCGGGACCACCGGTAAATTTGATCGTTCCTTTGGCCGGCGTGACGCCGCCACAGGAACCGACCTTGATAACCGGCCCTTGATTACCCCAATTAATATCGAAATCGTATGGATGGAAGGGCGGCATGTAACTACAACCGGCCCCCGTAAACCATAAATCGCCGCAAAGATTCTCGGTCTCGCCATAAAAGGATGGGTACGCATGACATATGGCCGGAAAAACCACTACCAGAAAAACATACCATAATTTACGCGGGTTCATATGAATACTCCTCGCCATGATTTCTAACGAAAACAACCTATCCTGAATGAGAAGTTGTTTTATGCCACAATTATTTAACCGAGATACTGGTTCTTCGCATCCGCTATAAGACTCAAAAAGATGTTTTCGAGGCCCTAAAAATATTCCAATAAGCACGCTCTAACCACATACTCAAGTTAAGCTCAAGGTTGTTAATTTTGTGTTAAATCAGTTTCACTTGTGAACAACAAAGAACATTATAGACGGGGAGGGGCATAACCCCGACCGCCACATGACATAAAGACGTATCCACTAGTTGTATTGTTGATAAAATAAATTATATTTTCCGATTTTTCATGTAAATTCCAGATCGACAGGGCCACGGGCCGCCTGGGTGTCTGGGGAGGGACAGTCCTGGCGTAAGTAACCCGTGGCAATAAAGTTATCCTGATTATTTCATCCATCCAGAGCATCCCTATCCATATGTCCTTCATATGTTTTTAAGGCAATGCAAAAAAAAGCACCGTCGTAATTACGCTCAAGGAAGGTTCGCCAGAACCTATTGGGACGCAAAAGACGACGGTGCTTTCAATAGACAGGGTTATAACTCACGACCGCTACCAAATAAGCAGCGGTGCTCCCCGTAAACGAGAAGCACCGGCCTTTCAAACGATCCCAATAAAGAAAAAATTGGCGATTTTCCTTGAGACGTTTGAAAACCGATGTTTTCAAAGCTTCAACAAATTGTATCTTTTAGCAACTTTCGATATTTGCCCTTTCAAGAATCCTGGTTTCCCATACACTGACACTGATTATAATATATCACAAAACC
>JAFGBA010000241.1 GCA_016933395.1 Sedimentisphaerales bacterium
GAGCAGTTGTTCCATCAATGTATCATTGAACATGCTCAGGTCTTCGAGCATGTCATGGCGGGCCTGCTGGGCGATTTCGAGCATGTCCGCGGGAATCTCCCCGCATATGACGGTTTCGCCATTGGCGCCGTCGAAGGTTAGGGCCTCCATCGTCACCAGGTCAATTACGCCGCGGAATGTTTCGCCCGCGCCTATAGGCAATTGAATTGGCACAATATTAAGCCCCAGTTTTTCTTCCATATCCCGCCGCACGCGGTCAGGGTCGGCGCCAACGCGGTCCATTTTGTTGATAAAGGCAATCCGCGGCACGCGATAACGGTTCATTTGCCGGTCCACCGTTACCGACTGGCTCTGCACGCCGCCCACTGCGCAAAGCACCATGATCGCCCCGTCCAACACCCGCAACGACCGCTCCACCTCCACGGTGAAATCCACGTGGCCGGGCGTGTCAATCAGGTTGATATAGTAATTACGCCATTCCACCTGCGTCGCTGCCGAGGTAATGGTGATACCCCGTTCCCGCTCCAGGTCCATAAAATCCATGGTCGCTCCGGCCCCGCCTTTGCCGTCGTGTACTTCCTGCATCCGGTGAATCCGCCCGGTGTAGTAGAGAATACGCTCACTAAGCGTGGTCTTGCCCGAGTCAATATGGGCCGAAATGCCGATATTCCTGATTTTGCGAATGTTTTCCATCTTACGTCGCTGCCGCTTTACTTTAAAATCCTATAAAATAACAACTTATACGTATTGCAGTTCTGATCCGACAGAACCGGTTTCACCTTATCCGTCCGGGGGATGGCCCGCCTGGATGTGCCACTCTGCCCGGGTAGGAATATCACCCCCAAAGGGCAGGTGCACGGCCGTTTTCCTCACTCCTAAAGTTTAGAATTTTGTATATTAGCATTTTTCGATAGATCGGTCAAGGGAAATTATAGCAAAAATTCCTCCCCTGAAGTTCGGTGTTTGTCCGGTTAAACTCTTCTTTCGCAAGATGAAAATTACCGGACAGATACGAAGTTCGTTATGTTTCTTCTATGGCGTCGCCCCCATGAGCCAGTATTCGCATAAAAACGCCAGGTCCTGCTGGTCCACGATGCCGTCAGGCACGGGAATAGGGGCGATATCCCCTGGTGTGCCGCTTTGTTGCCAATTCTGTGCGATAATGGCCAGATCTTCCAGGTCCACCCGGCCGTTGCCGCTGATGTCGGGATTGGGGATGGACGTGACTTTGAGCAATTCTATGCCGCCGGGGAAGCCGAGATTGCCGCTATATTGTTTGTCAGCGGCGTTGTTCCAGTGTTCATGCACACCCAGGCTGGCCAGACCGACGCCGTCATCTTCCGGGTCGTAAAACGTCCCCGAAGGCGGAGCATCCGCCAAAGCGGCTTCATGCAGGTAATCATCGGTGGCGATATGGGCGGGGCCGTTGGCGTCGGGCCATTCGGTAATCAGAAAGTCAAAAGCCACGGAATCAATGGCCACAGGATCCTGTGAGACGAAAATGCTCGAAGGCCAGTCATTATTAAACGGGGCGGTTTGCCATTTACGGGGCAGATTTTGGGGATATGCCAAAGCGTGCTTGCCGCCGTAAAGGCCGTCAATCATATAGAGCAGTGTTTTGCCGCCGATATCCTCATGGCCCATCAGGTCCACCAGGCTGCGGTAGCTGCCTTCAACGGGCGTATCAAAGGCGCAGTCCGCATGCATATTAAAATAACCTGATGCATCCGGTCGGCGCAGTGAGCCGAAATGATTCTTGCCGCAGACGGTGATACCAGCATGATTATAATGGCCTTTGAGCGAGGCCAAGTTGATGAAATAAGCCGCCTCAGAATATGATTTTAACACATAATCCTGCGTTTTACCGGCACCGCCGCCATTACTCCAATAAAACGGCGTATTGGTGTCGAATTGGAATTTGGTGCGACCGTAGTAACCAAGGTAGTCGAGATAGCGGACATCCGGGAAGTCCGGGTGTAGCATGTCGTAAAACTCATTGCACCACAGGCATATCGGATCGCCGATGGTAATGTCCTCCTGGGCGACACCGACGACATTCACCAACTGTTCCAAAAGGGCATGCATGATCTGCGGCGAGCAAATGGCGTATTCCGGATGACGGCCAAACCCGGTAAAACTGTAGTTGGTGTTGCCCCAGACGGCGATCATATCGACGAAGTTTACTTTTATCATAATCTTTTCGCCGGGCTGGTAGCCGATATCGCCTTTGCCGTGCTGGATGTTGAAATAACGAATCATCGCGTCCCAGGCCTGGTTGATATCGATTTTACCCGCCAGACCGCAAATGGCGTTGTGCACCATCTCATCGATGACGGCCTGATCGCTGTGCGTGCTCTGCCACCAGTAGCCATCGCCCATGCCCGGCCCGGTCCAGTTGGTTGCATTGGGATCATGCACCCAGATAACGCGGCCGGGATGGATGCCCTGTGGCGTGCCGATGGGACTGTTGACCGGGTGCGGGGTTGCGGCGACGGCGTCCTTGTCGGCCGTCAGAGCCAGGGACATCCAGATGCACCCGACACCAATTAAAACCGCCAGCGAAAAGGCAATATAACGGGAGCGGGCCAGATGCCGGCGTGCCTTGTGCATCGCCGCGGCCGAACCGGTCAGCCCGAACAGCCAGATAATAAAACTCGACGCCAGCGGAAACGCCATCCGCTGGCAGGGATATGTCGCCCGTGAAGGTTTGGGAAGCACTCGAATCAGAAACCAGATTAAGGAAAATAGCCCGACAATCGCCCATAGCCCTTTGAACCAGCCATGTCCGTCCCTGGGCTGCGCCTTTTCATCCCGACCAAAAGCAGGTTTCTCTTTTTCCGCCATCCGCCGCCTCTTCTGGCCTGTTAGATAGCCATTTCTGACTTATTTAAAGCCATTATACCAAAAAAATAGCCCTTTTTAAACTATTTTATAGTAATGATTTCGGTATTGGCGCGAGGTTCGGTCGTATTAGAAACGTTTGTATAGGGCGATGCCGGTGGCGCCGGTGTCGGCGCTCATGTAGGGGGCAACCTCCATGCCGAAAATTTCCGGCTTATAGCGGTCGGCGACGGTTTTTCCGACGACATAGCCCAGGGCTGCGCCGAAGACGACGTCGCTGGCCCAGTGTTCACCGGTTTCCATACGTTCATACATGACAAAGCCGCTGAGGGCGTAAAGGGGGATGCCCACCCAGGGACCGTAATACTCGTTCATGACGGTGGCGAGGGTAACGCTGCTGGAAGTGTGGCCGCTGGGCCAGGCAAGGCTTTCGCCGTTGGGGCTGTGGTCCTGGGCGATGACTTTCAGGCCGGTGGTTAACAACCCATTAAGCGAAAGGGCTTCGAGCGTGCTGAGCCAGATAGTGCGGCCTTGAGCATCATCAGCGGCCAGACTCCAGGCGTACCCGGCCGTCGCCAGGCCGAAGTGGGAGATGGGGGAACCGATTGCACCTTGGGCGATGGTAAAGTCGCGGGGGAACGTATGATGGCCTTCGAAGTGGTCCTCGATTTCATCATCGTGGGCGCAGCGCACATAGCCCGATGCACCGCCACCAACCAGGAGAATAGCGATGTTTTCCGGCTTATTAATCATTTCTTTGCTCTCATCGAGCAGGTTGCCGGGCATGGCCAGGGCATCGTCTTTGATCGTGGGCCAAGGATCGGCGTTCTGACAACCGCCGAGTAAGACAGCCAGGATAAGCATCAACATTAATCCAGTCAGGCGGGAAGGCATTTGGCGGTGAGCATCCATGCACATGGGTCCGGTTCCTCCGTGGGTTGTTCAAGGTTTATTTGGTGTTGTAGCGTATCGCCAAGCAGGTCAAATTGCCAGTGCGAAGAGGCGGCGACAATCAGTTTATACTCTCCTCGGCAAACGATTCGTACTTTGCCGCGGTTATTGGAAAGAGGGCCTTCATAGGTCAGGTAGGTTTTGCGGTGGTTAGGCAGCCGGAGGCAGGTAATTGGGTGGTCGGCCCATTGTTCCGGCGGCAGGGGGATTTGCCAGGTGATTAGGGCATCAGGCTGCTCAAGCATTAAATCCCAGTGTTGCGAGGTTGTAAGGGTGTGATGCTGGACAACAAAGCGGGTCATAAGGGGTATTATAGGTGAGGAAACGGGACGGGTCGAGGGATTTTGGCGTTGCCGCCGATAATAAGGATGGTTAAAGTGTCGCGTTTGGATCCGGACAAGCAGGCCAGACTGATGATACGTAAACCTTTAGTTAGCGATGTTGAGGCTATTCGGGAGTTAATCAACGACTCGGCCGAACTGGGTAAGATGCTATTTCGCCCGGCGGCGGAGCTTTATGAGCATTTACGGGATTTCCATGTATATGAGCAGGACGGTCGGGTGGTGGGCTGTTGTGCGTTACACGTTTATTGGAAGGATTTGGCCGAAGTAAAGTCGCTGGCGGTGGAATCGCAATTACGGGGGAAAGGTATCGGCAAGACGCTGGTAAGGGCGGCCCTGGAGGAGGCGGGGCGGCTGGGAGTGGGGCGGGTGTTTGCCTTAACGCTGGAAACGAAGTTTTTTGAGAATTTGGGCTTTGAACGAGTGGATTTTGATGCTTTGCCCCTGAAAGTGTGGACCGATTGTGTTAAATGCCCACGAAAAGATTGCTGCGATGAAACGGCTCTGATTTATTCCCTGAGCCAGGATGTGTCCACAACGTAAGAGTCGCCGGGGAAAGATGTTAAATAAATGGTTGACGCAAGGAGGCAATATAGTTAGCTTCACGGAATTACACCCCGACCGGGTGCGGTTCGGGAGATAGCAGGTTTATTGCGGATGGAGCCAAAAGCCAGCAAACAGCAGGATTCTTCCCCGAAGGAAGAACCGTCTTTTGGACGTGAGAGCTTTCGCTGGATTGGATACGGCTTCGAGCTGATCGGCGTGATGGTGATATTTACGTATGCCGGTTGGCGACTGGATAAACGCTGGGACACCGCGCCGTGGTTGACTCTGGCGCTGGCGGCAGTTGCATTTATTGGGATGATGTACCTGCTCTTTAAGGAAACCGCTCAATGGCGGAAGTAAAAACCGGACAGGGCACATGGCGACATTGGGCCGTTTCGGCCGGATTGTTGCTCGGAGCGATGTTCATTCTGGGGGCAGGGCCGATGGGGTGGAAGGCGGGCAGGTTGGGTCTGACGGCGTGGATAGAGGCGCTGGCGGTGTGTTGGATTGCGGGAGTGCTGAGCTTGCTGCCGGCGGCGCTGGTGGAGAACCGCGGGGCGGAGAGATTGGTGCAGGTAAGCCTGTTGATAACGGGCTTACGACCGATGCTTACGTTGGCGGCGGGCGTCGGTTGGTATTTGACGATGCGGCCGATGATGGAGGCGTACGTGGCCGGAATCCTCGCAGGTTATTTGCTGTTGCTGGCATGGGAGACGAGATTGATTCTCCTGCTGGCGCGTAAGTTGATGATGGGAAAGCATTGTCGCGAATTCGCGGCGAAAAAAGTTGATACATGTGGTTTGGTTTGAACATTCAGGCTTCGAGTAATCCACTCAGTCATGTCGTGCAGCATGAACTGTTTCGGATATCCGTCGGCGGCGTTGAAATATCGGTGACGAATCACATGGTGATGATGCTGACGGCGGCCTTGTTATTGTCAGTGGCAATACCATGGATTGTGCGGCGGCGGGGCGTGGCGCCTTCGGGGTTTTATAATGTCATCGAAACGGTATGCGTGTTCCTGCGCGAGCAGGTGGCCCGACCCAGTCTTGGGGCGCATACGGATCGCTTTGTGCCGTTTTTGTGGACGTTGTTTTTCTTTATTCTGGTGATGAATCTCTTGGGGATGATACCTAGCGATGGGATTTTGCTTCTGCTTTCCGGTGGTCGGCTGAAGCATTTGGGCGGCACGGCGACGGCGAATATCTACGTAACGGCAGCGCTGGCGGCGGGCGTCTTTGTGATGATTCATGTTTCCGGGATAAGGGAGCAGGGGATTTTATCCTATGTTAAGAATTTCATCCCGCATGTGCCTTGGCCGCTGATCCCGGTGATGTATGTGCTGGAGTTAATTGGAGCGTTAGTGAAACCTTTTGCTTTGGCGATTCGTCTTTTTGCCAACATGCTGGCGGGTCATACGGTGATCGGGGCATTGTTAGGCATTGCAATAGCGGCCAAGACATTAGTTAGTCTATCGGCTCTGGGACTGGTGACAGCGGCGGGATGTGCGGCGCTGAGTATGCTGGAATTGTTTGTGGCTTTTTTACAAGCGTATATATTTACATATTTGACGGCAATGTTTATCGGTGCGGCGGTGCACCCGGAACATTAACCCGGAGGACATGACATGATGGAATGTTTATTGCTGGCGGAAACGGTACAACTGATTGGCGATAAAGGATTGGAGATGCTGGGTGCGGCGATTGGCTGCGGCCTGGTGGTAATCGGCGCCGCCAAAGGCATCGGCATGATTGCCGCCAATGCGGTGGAAAGTATTGCCCGTCAGCCGGAAGCCGGCCAACGCATTTTTATGACGATGCTGATTTCAGCGGCGTTGATTGAAGGATTTACCTTTTTCGCATTGATTGTATGCCTGATGGCATTGGGATAAAGATGTTCAGGTTGATCAAACCAATATGGTTGTGGGGGGGGTGTCTACTGGTGTTGTCGCGCGCAGCCGTCGGGGCGGATGAACATGGTGGAGAAACGGCCCAGGTTAGTGTTTTTTCCGGCGACATGGTGTTGTCTGTTTTGACGCTGGTTGTGTTTGTCATTTTACTGGCGGTGTTGTTTAAATTCGCCTGGAAGCCGTTATTGGCGAATTTGCAGCAACGGGAAGATAATATCCGCCGGGCCATTGAAAGTGCGGACGCCGCCCAGGCCGAAGCCAAAGCGTCGATGGAAGAATATAAAAACAAACTCGCCGAAGCACGGCGGCAAGCGCAGGAGATGGTCGCCCAGGCGCAGCGCGACGCCGAAACAACGGCAAAGAAATTGGAAGAGGCCGCCCAGGCTCAGGCCGAACAATTGCGGCGTCAGGCGCAGGATGACATTGCCCGAAGCACACAGCAGGCTTTGGAAGCGTTGCAGGCGCGAACGGCGGACCTGGCGGCGGATCTGGCGGGCAAGGTGTTAAAGCGGACGCTCAACGATGAGGAGCACCGGGATTTGATCCGTCAGTCGTTGAGTGAAATGCAAAAGCAAAGTGAATAGGTGTAGGGCGGGCCGTGCCCGCCATTATTATAAGGCGGGTCTATAACCCAAGCGGTTTGAATGGGACATGATATTGAACAAAATGTCGCGCGGGAGTACGCCCAAGCGGTGTTCGAAGCTGCGCAGGCGACAGGGGCGCTTGCCGAGATTGGCGATGAGTTACACAGCATGGGACAAATTATCAGGACTCAGGAAAATCTGCGGTGTTTTCTGGTAAGTCCGGTCATTGACAAGCAGGACAAGGAAACGGCTCTGGTGCGAATGTTTCAAGGGCGGGTAAACGGCGTCACCTTGTCGTTTTTGCGGGTGGTGGCGCGGCGGCGGCGGCTGGGTATGCTTGGAGAAGTGATTCGGCAATTTCAATTGTTGATGGATGAGCATCTGGGCATAGAACGCGGCGACGTGGTGACGGCCCGACCGCTGGATAAAAAGGAACAAGCGCGATTGAATGAAGAACTCAGCCGTGCGTTGAAAACGAAAATTGTTTTGTCGCATCGGGTGGACCAGGACATTGTCGGCGGCATGGTGGTGACCGTGGGCGACCGAAGGTACGATGGTTCGGTGCGCACCAAACTTAAACGATTCGCCGCGCAATTCACGCAACGACCTGTGACGATGAGGTAACTATGGCTTTCAATACGGACGAAATCGCCAGCGTCATACAAGAGGAAATTTCACGTTTCGACCAGAAACTCGATGTGGCTGACATCGGTCGCGTCATCGAGGTGGGGGACGGCATCGCGCGAATCTATGGCCTGACGGACGCGATGGCGGGTGAGGTGCTGGAGTTTCCCAACGGCATTCGCGGGCAAGTGTTTAACCTGGAGGAAGATTCCATCGGCGCGGTGATCTATGGTGATTTTCGCCGCCTTAGCGAAGGCGACGAAGTGCGTACAACGGGCAAACTACTGGAGGTTCCGGTCGGTCCGGAGATGTTGGGTCGTGTCGTGACGCCGCTGGGTGAGCCAATCGACGGCAAGGGACCGATTAACGCTTCGAAGCGACGGCCGGTCGAGCTTGTCGCTCCGGGCGTGGCGGGACGGCAGCCGGTGCAAGTGCCTCTGCAAACAGGGCTTAAGTGTATTGATTCCATGATCCCCATCGGTCGGGGTCAGCGAGAATTGATAATCGGCGACCGTAAAACCGGTAAGACCGCCATCGCCATCGACACGATTATCAATCAGAAGGGCAAGGACGTTGTTTGTGTATATGTCGCCATCGGTCAGAAGGAATCTACGGTGGCGGGCGTGGTGGAAACGCTGCGGCATTATGGAGCGATGGATTACACCATTGTGGTGACGGCGTCGGCGTCCGAGGCGGCGGCGATGCAGTATATCGCTCCCTACGCGGGCTGTGCGATGGCGGAATATTTCATGTACGAGGAAAAACGCGATACGCTGTGTATTTATGACGACCTGAGCAAGCAGGCTCAGGCGTATCGACAGGTGTCGCTCTTGCTGCGGCGTCCGCCGGGGCGCGAAGCGTATCCGGGCGATGTGTTTTACCTGCACAGTCGCTTGTTGGAGCGGGCCGTGAAGCTCAGCGATGAACTGGGCGGCGGGTCGCTCACGGCCTTGCCGATTGTGGAAACCCTCGAAGGCGAGGTCTCGGCCTATATTCCCACTAATGTGATTTCGATTACCGATGGTCAGATTTATCTCCGGCCGGATTTGTTCTTCGCCGGCGTCCGACCGGCGGTCGATGTCGGCATCAGCGTCTCGCGGGTGGGCGGCAAGGCTCAGGTCAAGGCGATGAAAAGCATCGCGGGCATGTTGCGGCTGGATTTGGCCCAGTTTCGTGAATTGGAAGCATTCGCGCAACTGGGTACGGAACTGGACCCCACCACCCAGGCGCAACTTGATCGCGGCAACCGTATGGTCGAACTCCTCAAGCAGCCGCAGTACCAACCGATGGACGTGTTCGAACAGATCGTCAGCATCTTCGCGGGTACATCGGGCATGCTCGATAAAATCAGCCTGGATAATATTAACCGGTTTGAAAAACAGATGCACGAATACCTGCAAAAACATCATCAGGATGTGCTGGATAAATTGCGGCAGGAGGGCGCCTTCAGTGATGAGTTGAAGAACAAGCTCAAAAAAGCGATTAAGGCGTTTGCCGATACGTTTGAGTAAAGCGGTGACGCGGGCATCCTGCCTGCGGTTCTTTAGTGGTGCGTGGAACGCACCTGCTGTCATGCCCGACTTGATCGGGCATCCAGACGAATGTCCTGGATTCCCGCCTGCGCGGGAATGACACGGACGCGACCAAACAGGATTAGATATTTATGGCCAAAACCCGCGAGATTGTTGACCGCCGCAAATCCGTGCTGAATATTCGCAAGATCACGCGGACGATGGAGATGATATCGACCAGCCGCTTTAAGAAGGCCCATCAGCGTATCGTCGATGCACGACCCTATAGCGAGCAGCTTTATCATTTGTTGGCCACGATGATGAGTTGGCATACGCCGCCTAATCATCCTTTATTAGTGGAGAATCCTGACGCCCGGCGCCGGATACTGGTGGTGCTGACCAGCCGGCGGGGGCTGTGCGGCGGTTACAACACCAATGTTGTCCGGCTGGCCCTGGAGCGGATAGGGCAAATTGAAGCCCAGAGACATGAGGCGGAGTTGTGGGTGTGGGGCAAGAAAGGCATCGGGGCGTTGCGGTTTAATCGCCGTCAGGTGGACAGGCCGTTGACGCAATTAAGCGACAAAATCAAATATCGTCCGGTGGAAGTAGTGACGAATGAGTTAATGGATCGTTATACCGCCGGTGAATTAGGCGGAGTGGACGTGGTTTATACGGAGTTTGAGTCGGCAGCGCGGCATTATCCTCACCTGCAACAATTGCTGCCCTTGAAAGACCCGGCACAGTATCACTTCGAAAGGCGAAGAAAACTGCGGCTGAAAATGCAGAATTACCTGTTTTCGCCGCCGGCCAAAGACATGCTTGACCTTTTAATCCCGGCGGTGGTGCGGCAGGAACTGTTCCAGTGTTTTCTCGACGCCTACGCCTCCGAACAGGCCGCTCGGATGCGGGCGATGAAGGCCGCCACCGAAAACGCCGAACAAATGATAGAGACGCTCTCCCGTAAATATAATCGCCTCCGCCAATCGCAGATCACCGGCGAACTGCTGGACATCCTCGGCGGGGCGGAAGCCTTGAAGTAATTGTTTGGGCATAACCCGGTTGGCGGGGGTGGTTTCCCGGCGGGGGGGCGCTAACCTACCCTACAAAGGGTAGGGATATCTCACAAGAAATGGTCACGCCAAAACAACCAAATGTGGCCATGGCAAAAAAATTTTATTCGTTGCGGCCGCGGGGGTTAGCGAAAAAAACACCTCTCAAAAACGAAA
>JAFGBA010000027.1 GCA_016933395.1 Sedimentisphaerales bacterium
ATGATAGAGGTATCCATATCGAAACCTGCCTTCCTAAAAAATATCCTTTTGTTTCAGGCATTCCCTTTATTGATTGTTGAACAGTTAGTATACCGGCAGGGAATAAGGAAAACAAGGGAATATAGTATGTTAGCCCCCGACGAGAGTCGGGGGTCGATAAGCAGGGCGTGTGAGAAGGCACAGGGCGGCCGACCCCGGATTATCATCCGGGGCTTTATTGTCATATCTCGCCCATGATGTAGCGGGCGTAGACCGCGGGTTTGCGACAGAAAGTGCGATAGCCGGAAAGGGCCTGTGGCCCTCCAGCCATTCTGGCTGGGGCTGGGTGGGTCAGGGTTTGATATCGATGACATACTTGGCGACGGTTTGCATATCCATTTCCACGGGGAAGGCGTATTTGACATATTGGGCCTCGCCGGCGTCGAGGGTGAGTTCCAGTGTCGCCCGGCCGATTTCCCGGCCCCGGATGTCGTAGGCCTTGGCCAGGGTGGTGACTTTGTCGAGGGCCTGCTCGGCGATGACATAGAGGATGATTCGTCGGTAGTTATTATAGGGGCCGGCGGGGTCTATCTTGGCGACGGTGAAGGTCAGGCCGAGGTCCTTGAGCCGGTCGGATAGCTCAACGTGGACCTGCCCCTCGATGCCGTAACCGGCCAGGGGGGAGGGGCTTTGCTCCTTTGTCGTCTGGCATCCGGCCGTCAGGATCGCGGCGGCCAACAGCATAAGGCGATACTTCATGGTTTGCTTCCTTTCCGTATGAAGATGTCCGTAGAACTCTTTTGTCGATACCCCGCAGGTCGAAGAATCCCGCAGTTGAAGGCGTATTATACCGGCCGGGCGGGGGGAAAACAAGCCCCCAACGAGAGTTGGGGGTCGGATGGGTTTGTCGCACGGGAAGACACAGGGCGGCCGACCCCGGATTATCATCCGGGGCTTTATTGTCATGTCTCGCTCCGTGGCAGGTTCTGAAAGAACCGGGTTTCTTACAGAAACGGCGAAGCCAAGAAGGGGTCTTCGACCCCTTGATGGAGGGGGAGTTTGGGGGTAAAATGATATTTTTGATAGTTTGTCTAACTGAGCATACAGAAAGGAATATTTGCCGTGGCCGATATTGTCAGCACCCTTGCCCGACGCGGGCTGATCAGTCAGCAGTCCGATCCCGACCTTCAAGCCATTCTCGCTGCGCCGACCACGGTATACGCCGGGTTCGACCCGACCAGTTCCAGTCTGCACGTGGGCAACCTGCTGCAGATCATGCTGCTGGCCCAATTCCAGCGGCACGGGCATCGGCCGATAGCCCTGCTGGGCGGGGCGACGGCCATGATCGGCGATCCTTCCGGCAAGAGCGCGGAGCGCAACCTGCTCGATGAAGCCACCATCGCCGCCAACCTGGCCGGCATCCGCAGGCAACTGGAGCACTACATCGACTTTAGCGACGGCCGGGCCGTGCTGGTCAATAACGCCGACTGGATCGGCCGGTTCAGTTTCGTCGAGTTCCTGCGGGACGTGGGCAAGCACTTCCGCGTCGGCGAGATGCTCGGCAAGGAGTCGGTCCGCCGCCGGATTAATTCCGAGGCGGGCTTGAGCTTCACCGAATTCAGCTACCAGCTCTTGCAGGCGTATGACTTCCTGCACCTGTTTCGCGAATACGGCTGCACGGTCCAGACCGGCGGCGATGACCAGTGGGGCAATATCACGGCCGGCATCGAACTAACCCGGCGGCTGGAGGGAAAAAGCGTTTATGGCATTACCTCGCCGCTTTTGACGACGGCCGGCGGAGCCAAGTTCGGCAAGACCGAGCAGGGGGCGATCTGGCTGGACGCCGACCGCACCAGCCCGTATGAATTCTATCAATACTGGATACGCAGCGATGACCGGGATGTCATCAAGCTGCTGAATTACTTCACGTTTCTGCCGGATGAAGAGATTACCGAGTTAAAACGGTGCGTCGAGGCCGAACCGGAAAAACGCCAGGCTCAGAAAGTGCTCGCCGAACACGTCACCCGCATGACCCACGGCGATGAGGGCGTGCGCATCGCCCGGCAGGCTTCGGGCGTCTTGTTTGGCCAGGAGATCACCGGCCTCTCTGACGCCGACCTGACGGGCATCTTTGCCGATGTGCCCAGCACCGGCATCCCCCGCGACCGGCTCAACGGCGGGATCGAACTGTTGGATGTGCTCTGCGAAAGCAGGCTCTGCTCCAGCCGCGGCGACGCCAAGAAGCTCATCAAAGCCGGCGGCGCCTACATCAACAACATCCGCATCGACGCCATCGACCATAAGCTGACCCCGAAGTCCCTGGCGTCGGAGACCATCTGCGTGCTTCGCAGCGGCAAGAAGAACTACCACCTGCTGCGATTTACCTAATGCGCCCAAACCGAAAGGATTACGATCATGAACTTTCAGGTTGAACAATTCCGCCAGTTGCCCTGTCGTCCAAACGTCGTCTGGCAGGGAGATATTACTAAAATGCCTTTATGGATCACGGAGGAAACCCCCGCGCCCTTCCGTCCCGTGTCAGCCATCTGGGTGGACGCCGTCACCGGATTGGTCAATAACGGCGAACCGCTCCACCCCGACAAGGCCCATCCTGAAGTTTTGCTGCAATGCTTGTTCGATTTCGCCGCCAACAAGACGCTGGCGGGTTATCGCCCCGGTATCCTGGAAGTTCTTGATGCAGAACTGGCGGATTTTTTGCGGGAGCGGTTGGCCGGCCTGAATATTCAGGTCAGGATTCGCACGCGCCTGTATTGGCTGGATGAGGTATTGGCGAGTTTGTTTGAGTATTTCAAAGCCCCCGATATTTCCGGTCCCCTCAGCGTAAAAGGCGTTACCCTTGACATGATGCGGGCCTTCGCCGAAGCGGGGGCTGATTTTTGGCGCGCCGAACCCTGGCGCTATTTCAGCGATGAAGACCTGATCGAGATAGAAGCTCCGTTTGCCGACAGTCAAACCCGATACATGACGGTGATGGGCCACGGCGGGCAAACATTCGGCTTGAGTTTTTTTGCTTCCCGGGATCAATATAACAAACTCCATACCACCGATCCGAAAGATTATTTTATCCATAACAGCGTCTGGTCAGTGATGTTCGATCCGATTACGTCGCTACCTTTTCCGGATGTGGATCTTTGGTTGGATCACAACCTGCCCGTCGCCGATGAGGAGGGTTATCCCTATGCCATGCTATGTGCGGCGGGTAAAAAACCACGGCGGCCAGGTCCGGAGTTGCTGGCGTTTTTCGAGGGATTGTTACGGATTTTTGCTCAGGTCAGTGAAGAACAGCTTGACGCCGGACGTTGGTCCGCCACAGTTCCAACCTGCAAAGGTCCCCTGACCTTTACGTTGGCCCTGCCGGAGTTGCTGGCGTATCTGGAGAATCCCTCGGCCGCGCCGGTAGCGGATATTCCCCGCCGGTTCGACCGCCGCGCCATGGAGCAAAGCATGGTGGGGCTGCAAAAGCTCATTGATGAACAGAACCTCGACGACATCGATGAGATAAATGAATTTATCCAAAACAATATTAACACCGGAAAAGTTTCCGCCCCTGAACCCCGAACCCCGCTGGAAAAAGCCCAAAATCTGGTTTACCGTGCCTTTGAAGCCCGCGGCAGAATCCAAATTCTTATGGCGCGCAAGGCTTTGGAAATTTGCCCCGACTGCACGGACGCATATGTTTTGCTGGCCGAACGCACTACGAATGCACAAAAAGCTTACGATTTATATCTCGAAGGCATGTTGGCCGGTGAACGTACGTTGGGAACCGAATATTTCATTGAAAATAAAGGTCATTTCTGGGGCATTCTGGAAACCCGGCCGTATATGCGTGCTCGCCTGGGTCTGGCCCAAACTCTCGAAGACCTTGACCGCCGGGAAGAAGCTTGTCAACATTACCGCGAACTGCTTCGCCTGAATCCCCATGACAATCAAGGCGCTCGCGAGTTACTTATGCCCACCCTGCTGCACCTCGACGCCGACGATGAACTGGAAGAATTGCTGGCCAGGTATGAAGATAAACACATGGCCCTATGGTCATATACCCGTGCATTGCTAAGTTACCGCCAGATGAGCGATAAACCCATCGCCCGCAAACACCTCAAACACGCCCTCAAGGTAAATCTTCATGTCGCCGACATGTTACTCGGCTACGACGATGATGAATATTCCTTGGGCGAAGGTTATACCCTGGGCAGCCCGGAAGAAGCCGCCATGTGCACCGGTCTTTTGGCGGATGCTTGGACGGATACGCCCGGCGCCTCTGATTGGTTGGAAAAACACTACCCTGCTTGATGCAAATTTGGCGCTGAATGTTATTCCTGCTAATGCGCGATTCAAAATAGAAATGCAAAGAAAGATTGGATACATCTGTACTCGAGCACAAATCCCGTGAAAGGTTTCTTTCGCTCGAAATGAGTTCCCTGCGAGGTTCTCCTCTTCGCTCGGTGTCTTCGCTACGTTCAGAATGACCAGGGGCGAAGTCGTCTGTGTAGTTGTGACAAAATCGCGGAGAATCAGTGCAGGCTATTCCACCGACAGGATACGCAGGTGGAACTGGTCGAGGTCGAAGGGGGCCGTAATCGCATTGCCATTTAGGCGCATCGTCGGCAAAGGCGTCGAAGCGATAAAACCGAATGAACGTGAAGCGGTGGTGGTGTTGAGGCTTGCAGTGCCCAATAGCAAACGGCGAATGACACCATCAGCGACGGCGGCGTCATCGGCGGTGAAGTAGGTGTAGTCAGCACCCGGATCGATAGCCGCGGCGGCGATGGTCCCTGTGAATTGCCCCTGCACCATCAGCAAGTCCAGGCTGCCGGCGGAATAGGCATCATCCAAACCGCCGAGCGCCACATCCGCACCCAGGTCCACACCGGCCAGGAGCATACTATCGACGCAATCGTTGAGCATCATCACCGATCCCAGGTTGCCGCCTGCCGCCAGCGTGGTTTCGTTGACAGCGCCAGTCGCCAGGAAACGACTGAATGATTGCCCGGCGGAAATAACGGCATTGTCCGCGGTTCCCACGCGAATTGAATTGATTGCCTGCGTGGCGCGTATGATGCTATCCGTAATACCGGCCGCACTGACGGAATCGATATTGGCGGCCGAAACATCGGCGGCAAACTGCCCCCTGAAAGCCAACACCCGGCCGAGATTGCCGGCAATGGTGAATGAACCGCTTACATCGCCGCTAAACACCATTAAAGACTCAAGTCCTCCAACCGTAGTTGTCAGATCAGCGTCGAATCCTTCCCGGATGACAATAATCGAACCAATGGCGTCTGCGGTGATTGCGGCGTCCACAACGCTGTTAACGCGTAAAGCGGCCAGTTGGCCGTGGACGCTTAAACTTGCGCCGGCGGCAATCGTCGAAAATGTCAGGTTAACGCCGCCATTGGTCGTCAAATCAGCCACGGCGTCAGCCGCCAATCCCGCCAGCGTCACCCGTCCGACATTGTCTTCAGCGGTAAAGCATTCCGTAATAAGCACGCTATTGGCCAGAATGGTTGACAAGGGACTGTCGATGAGCAATCGTCCCAGAGTGAAGTTACTGGTCAAATCGCTGGAGGTAATCAGCAACATGGTGCTGCTGGTGGTATTGGACAGGGATAACTGGTCGATGATATTCGATGAACCTATCGACTCGCCCAGCAATATCTGGGCGTCACCGGCGCCGATCAGGCGAATGCTGATCCTTGCTCCGGCCAATGTGGTGAAGGTGTAGCTTTGATTGGCGTGGATGACGGGGGCAGGCACAACGTTGAATTCGCAGGTTGTCGCCTGGTCGATGACATTGCCGGCCAGATCGGTAATATCACCATTGGCCAGGATAGTGAGCTGATAACGATCCGGCGTAAGCTGCGAGACGCCCGTACTGGTGCGCGGCAGACTCAGGATAACGGATTGCGTTTGGGCGTTATAAGTAACGCCGACAAGTGAAATGTACGTCTCGTTACCATCGCTGAAGCCGCCGTCGCCGCCGGCGGCCAGAAGACGATAATTGTCAAAAGAACCTATCGACGTGGGGTCAAGATCGTTGTCTGTGAAAACAACGTTTAGTTCAATCGGGCCGGTATTCAGGTATAGGTCTTCGGCAATAACACCCGCGGCGACGGGCGGCGCACTATCGTAGGTGAATTGGGCCAGATCAGACAGATCAGAACTATTGCCCAGGCCGTCAAAAGCGCGGGCCAGGAGCAGGTTCTCGCCTTCTCGAATCAGCGAAGGATTGATAATCAACTCGTATTGGCCGGGAAGCACTTCATTGGCGAATCCCGCCGAGCGGCCGTTGCAAATAATCTCCAGCGAGACATCCGGGTCGGCGAACACGCGAATCAGCGGGCGGTTTTCATTGGTGATGGCGTCGCCGGCGGATGCGCCGGTGTCGGAATCAGCGTCGAGAATGGGCGTTTGCGGCGCCGGCGGACCGGCGGTGTCGATTTCAAAATCGATCTCAATTTCCTGACCACTATTGGCCATCGCCCCGGAGGCCAATACGTTAAGCCGGGCGGAATTGCCGGCCAAGTCGCGCAGCGAAAGCGTCGGATCGATGATCAAGCGATAACAATCATCCGTGAGCACCACCGCCGTGGTAAGCTGCACCAATCCGGAAACGGTATCGACGGATATATTGGTGATGGGAATGAGCCATTCGTTGCCGTCGTCAAAACCGCCGTCGCCGCCCGAACCGTATAAGGTGTAGCCGGTCGTATCGCCCGCGGCCACTTCGTCCAGATCGTCCCCCGCAATAAATAATTCAATGGTATTGGTCGTATGAGTATATACGCCGGATGGGGCGTAATTAAAAATGGTCGGCGTGATGGTGTCCAGGATGAGATTCAGTGGCTCGGAACGGGCCGTGGTTCCGACAGAGTTGGTGCTGATGACTTCGATGACATTCAGACCGCTGACGAGTTGACCATTGGTAAAAGAGTATTGCCAGGCGCCCGCCTCATCAGCGGAAAGAGTCCCGACGTTGACGCCCGAAACCAGTATCTGCACGATATCGTGAGCATTCACGGTTCCTCTGATGGTGGAAGCAGGATTATTGGTGAGATTGTCCGTATCGGAATTGCCCGTGTCGCTGTCGGCATCGAGATCGGGCGTGTTGGGCGGCGTCTGATCGAGATCCAGGGTGATCGCCAGGGGCGTCGAAACCGCCGAAAGGTTGCCCGCAACGTCGGTAATGGTGATGGTAATCAGATTTACCCCTTCCTGCAAATCATCGGGGGCAAACGTGTAAGACCAATAGCCCGTTACGGAAGTTGTTGTCTGATGTTGCCAGACGCCCTCGAGGTAAATATCGACCAAAGCATTGGCTTCCGTCGTTTGATCAATGGTGGCGGTGCGGTCGCTGGTGAGGTTATCGGTGTCGGAGGCGCCGGTATCGCTGCCGGATTGCAAATCAGGGGCCGGAGAAGCCGGCGGCGTCGTATCGAGCGTCACCGTCAGCACATACGATTCCGCGCTGAGCAAACCCGATGAATCTTCAGTGATAATAGTGATGGCGTTATCGCCTTCAACCAAATCGCCGTCGGCAAAGGTGAATTGATAAAATCCGTTGGCGTCGGACATGGTTGTTCCCACTTCTCCGCCATCGACGTACACGTGTATGGTGCGAATGGCATCGGCTTTGCCGTCAATCGTGGGAGTTGTGGCATACGTGATATTGTCGGTGGCGCTGATTCCGGTGTCACTCGCTTCCATAAGGTTGGGACGCGCCGGCTGGGTCGGCTGAACATTCAGCCAGATCGTCAAATCACTGGAGGGATTGGACACATTACCGGCGGGATCGGTGGCAATAACATCTATCTGCCGCACGCCCGTGGATATTTCTCCCAGGGCGAACGTATAGGTCCAAATACCCGCCCCGTCGGCATCCACGGTGTTGATAGGTTCGCCGTTAACGCGAATAGTGACGTGGCAATTGGGATCACAGGTTCCCGTAAACGTCGGCGTGTCATCGCTGGTGACTTCATCATTGTCGGAATCGCCCGTATCAGAAGACGCCACAAGGTCCGGCAGACCGGGGGTATTAACGGTGCGGTCAAGTGTAATCGCCAAGGCCGGTGATTCCGCGGACACATTGTCAGCTTTGTCGACGGCGATTACGGTGATCAGATTGACGCCTTCGGAGAGTTGCCCCGATGTGAAGGTATAGGACCAGTTGCCCGTGGCGATCAGATGTTCGCTGATGGTGTCAACCAGGCCGCTGTCGATGTAAAGCTGTACTGAACTGCCCGCTTCAACGCTGCCGCTGACCGTAGCAGTGAATTGATTAATAAGATCGTCATCATCCGCGTCACCGGTGTCGCTCTCAGCCAGCAAATCAGGCGCTGTGGGTGTTTGGGCGGCGTTGTCCAATGTAATGGTTAGTGTAGCGCCATAAACGGACGTTTGACCGGCACGATCAGTTTGGGCCGCCTTAATCGTATTGGCCGTGCCGACATCCGATGCATTCAAATCGCCGAGAGCGAACGTATACGTCCATACGCCATCGCTATCGCCGTCAATCACGCTGTCAAAAGCATCCGCGCCGTTAAGATGTATCCACACCGTTGCGCCTGCTTCGCAGTAACCGGTAATGGTTGCCGTGGCGTCATTGGTAATATTATCCGTGTCAACCGAGCCGGTGTCGCTGGCGGCGGTCAAATCCGGCGCCAGTGGCGCAGCGGCGGTAATATCGAGGACGACGATCAGATCGGCGGAAAAACCGCTGACGTTGCCGGAACCGTCTTCCGCATAGGCGTCAATGATATTGGATCCTTCAATTAAATCATCCACACCGTCGAATGTATAAGTCCAGTTGCCTCCCCCGTTGGCCGTAGTGCTGCCGACAACCGTGCCATTCACGCGGACATACACGGTACAGCTAGCATCGGCGTCACCGGTAATGGTTGCCGTGGTCAGTGATGTTAAATTGTCGTCATCAGCCTCGCCCAAATCGCTGGCGGCGGTCAGATCAAGATTGTCCGGGGTGTTGATGGCGGTTTCGAGTGTGATGGTTAATTCACCGGAATCAATCGCGTTGCCGGCGGTATCGGTGCTCAGCACATCAATGATATTGTCTCCTTCGGACAAATCTGTTGATGCGAAGGTGTAAGACCAGTTTCCCGCGGCATTGGCGAACGTTGTGCCAATAGTGGTATTGGCTCCGTCAGGATCGAGTCGCACGGTAATGGTGGTGCTGGCGTCGGCCGTACCGACAATACGCGGATTGGCGTGACTGGTGATATTGTCTGTGCTGCTGGCGCCGGTATCGGTCGCCGCCGTCAGATCAGGTGTACTTGGAGCGTTGATGGTCGTATCCAGAGTGATTGCCAGGTTGCCGCTGGCGACGGAGGTATTGCCGGCCACGTCAACAGCCGTGACAAAAATCGTGTTGTTCCCTTCCGTTATCCAGTTAATGGGAAGCGTACAACTCCAGGAACCATTCACGCCGGCGATAGTGGTGGTCGTATGTGATCCGCCGTTCACATCAATGGTAACCGTGCTGCCTGCTTCCGCGGAGCCGTTCAGCGTGGGAGTGGTATCGTTGGTAATATCATCGGCGCTGTTAGCGCCGGAATCGGAAACATCCGCCAGATTCGGCGCAGAAGGCTGGGCAATTGACGTATCCACGGTAACCACCAGATCCTGGCTCCAATCGCTGGTGTTGTTCAACGTGTCAATGGTAAGAAAATCAATCGTATTAGCTCCTGGGTTCAATGCCGCCAGAAACGTATAAGACCACTGGCCGGCGGCGGGATTGTTGTCGCTGACGCCGTTATCCGTAAACGATACGATTGTGGTTTCGTTGGTGCGAATTTTAATCTGCGCGCCGGCGGGGCACAAACCGTTAATCGTGGGCATTGATTCTTTCGTGATATTGTCCGTCGTCGATGAGCCGGTGTCACTCGCTGCGTCAAGATCAGGAGCGCCTTCCGCCCCGGTTTCAAAATCAATAGTGACGGTCAGATCGTCTGACGCCGCCGACACATTACCGGCCGTATCGGTCGCCACG
Organism: Sedimentisphaerales bacterium; assembly: GCA_016933395.1. Taxonomy (GTDB): domain Bacteria; phylum Planctomycetota; class Phycisphaerae; order Sedimentisphaerales; family SM23-30; genus JAFGBA01. The sequence goes on from JAFGBA010000027.1 coordinate 10,001, forward strand.
ATATGTATCAGATTCACTCCTTCCTCCAGCGGCGACGCCATCGTAAAGGTATAAGACCAGGAGCCGTTGCCTGCAACGGTCGTCGCGCCTACCTCGGTGTCGGCGGTCGTGGGCGTGTCCAGCCAGATTGCCACAATATTATTCGCCTCCAGGCTGCCGGGGGCGCCAAAAATTGTCGGACGGGTTTCAGACGTGATATTATCGGTATCGGAATCACCGGTGTCGCTGGCGCTGTCTAGATCCGGCGCCACAACAGCGGGCGGCGTGGTGTCAAGCGTCACGGTCAAATCGCCGCTTACACCAGAGACATTGCCCGCCAGGTCGGTGTAATAATAATCGATGAGATTGACGTTCTCGCTAAGGCCGCCGGCCAGCGTTAACGACCAGGAACCGTCGGCATTGGCGGTGGTTGTTCCAACATTGGCGGTATCAGCACGAATGGTTACAAGACTGTTGGCTTCGACGCTGCCGGCCGGCGCTGATAATGTCGGTGTAGTGTCCTTGGTGAGATTATCGATGGCGCTCGAACCGGTATCGCTGGCGGCGTCCAGGTCAGCCACAACCGCGGGCGCAGCAGCCGACGTATCCAGAGTAACCGTCAACGCGGACGAAACCGTGGAGATATTACCGGCGGGATCGACATAATATACATCCACCTGATGCGTACCGGGGATCATTTCGTTGCCGTCGAGCGTAATGGCATATGCCCCCCCGACGTCGGCAAATTCGTTTTTGGCGTCGGCGCCGTCGATACGCAGATACACCTTGCTATTGGCCTCGACCGCGCCGGTAAACGCCGGTGAGGTGTTATTGGTGATATTGTCGCTGTTGGAACTGCCGCTATCGGTCCCGGCCGTCAAATCCGGGGCGGCCGGGGCGGCGGCGGTAAGGTCCAAAATAATCGTCAGATCGGCGGAATCGGTGGAATTGTTGTTGGACAAATCCGTGATGAATATATCAACCAGATTACTGCCTTCTTCTATATCACCAGGCGCGAGAGTAAAGGACCAATTGCCTTGACCATCGGCGATCGTTGAACCGACTTCATCCCAGCCGCCGCCGTTGGGATTGCAGCGAACGTGCACGGTGACATAGGCATCAACGGGATTACCATCAGCCACACTGCCATAGACCGTCGGGGCCTGGACGTTGGTAATGCGGTCGGCGGCGGATGTACCCGAATCGCTGGCGGCCAGCAACCGCGGCCCGTTTGGCTCTCCGGCGGTGGAATAGTACGTGACGACCAGAGCGTTACTTGTCGCCGTGTTGCCCGCAACATCGGTTGCTTTTACCGTGATGCTGTTAGCGCCCGAAGCCAGATCACCGGGATCCAAGGGGATCGACCACGCGCCCGTGGAGGCGTCAGCGACATCCGTTCCCTTGCCCGCCGCTCCGACATAAAGCTGCACCGTCGAACCGGGTTCGGCGTAACCGTCGAATACAGGAGAGGCTATGGACGTAATATTATCTATGCTGGAAGAACCATTATCGCTGCCGGCCTGCAAATCCGGAGGAGCGGGCGTGGCGATAATACGGTCAAGGGTAATGTTCAACGCCGCGCCGGGTGCGCCTTCCGGATTACCGTGTTCATCCTCGGCGGTGGCGGTGATGGTATTGAGACCTTCAACCAGTTGGCCGTTGGTGAAGGTGTGGGACCAGTTTCCCGCTCCGTTTGTGGTGGTGGTGTCAACTTCGGTCCCATTAACGAAGATATGAATCGTCCCATCCCGCGGCCCGGTACCGGTAATTTCGCAGAGATGGTTATAGGTGATGTTATCGCTGTTGGAACCGCCTGTATCTGTTAGCGCTGTAAGATCAGTAACGTCGGGGGCGTCGGAAACCGTATCGAGTGTAACGGTAAGATTGGGCGAATCACCAGAGGTGTTGCCGGCGGCGTCAGTATAAATATAATCGACCGTATTAGCCCCTTCGGCCAGATCCCCCGCCTGCAGCGTAATCGTCCACGACCCGTCGCCCGCCGCCGTGGTCGTGCGTTTATTGACGCCGCCCACGCGAACGGTGACCGTGGCGCCGGCATCAACGCTGCCGGGTGCACCGGTAAGGGTGGGGGTGGCGTCATTGGTGATATTGTCCGTATCCAACGAACCGGTGTCACTGGCGGCGCTAAGGTCAGGAGCCACCACCGGGTCGGCCGCAAATACATCATACGTAATCGTTAATGGATTGCTGGCTACCGAAACGTTGCCCGCTATATCCGTCGCTGTTACGGTCAGTGTATTGTTGGCGTCGAGCCAGCCGCTGGTAATAGCATACGTCCAGCTTCCATCCGCCCCGGCTGTGGTCTCGCCGGTATGATCCCCGGCGTTGAGATCGATGGTGACGGTGCTGTTGGGTTCGGCGTAACCGCTGATGGTGGGATCGGGCACATTGGTGATATTATCACTGCTGCTGGACCCGGAGTCATCACTCGCCGCCAGATCAGGCAGCGTCGGTTTGGCCGGCGCGGCATTATCCAGCGTAAGCGCCAGGGCCGTCGAAGCTGCGCTGGTTCCATCGATATTCGTCGCCGTTGCGGTCAGGCTGTTGGCCGTTCCGGACGATGAGCCGATCATATCCCCCGCCTGAAACGCGTACGAAAATGTTTCATAAGTCGTGTTCGCCGGAGCTCCCGTGGCGGGATTCACGTCGACGTCCCCAAAAATCGAAAGAGCAAACCGGTCCAGCCGGAAATCCGGCTCCCGCCCGTGCACCTCCACGGTTACCCAGCCCGCTCCCAGAACCCATGATTTGTTACCGGCGACATTGATTTCCGTAGTCGCCGTACGAACGTCGTATACAACGCCTGTACTTCCCCAACATCCCGGCCCGTCATCACCCGCCTCCCAGATATCATCGACATTGACGAAAAAAGAGTCCTGACCTCCGGTGGGTAATCGCACCCAGGCTCTGAAATAATATGTTCCCGGTGTCGAGATATAAACCTGGTATGTGGCGATGCCTCGCGGATTGCCGACGGTGCTTGTCGGCGTCGTGATATATGTCCCGCCGCCGGTAACCATGGTGTCCGAAAGCGTTCCCAGTTCCGCCTCAATAATGACCGTGCCGCCCGTTTCATAGAACAACACATCGTTTTGTTCCGTCGCCGTCCCCAGCAGGCCGCCGAAGTTATACACATTTACTGTGCTGTCGGTCTCGGCGACCAGTTCCATCGTGCCGTCATCAATGTTGGTTATGTCATCCGAGTCGCTGTCACCGGAGTCACTGGCGGCGGGCAGGTCCAGGTCGAAGGGCGCAATGGGGGCGGCCAACATCACCCGCGCTTCCAATACTTCCAGAACTAATTTCATAACCTTGTTTCGGATAGTCACTTTCCAACTCTATTCATCTACAGAGGTTATCGGTGGTTACTTTGACCCATATAATGGTGCATCCGGCAATTTCTCGTAAAAAGAGGGCCGCCCGTAAATAACCTTTATTTGCACTCACCCCAATACTGATACAGTGGACTTTATCAGACACCCCCGCCTGACGCACCTGTTATATCCGCCTCCAATATGCGCCCCCTTCGTTATCGGTCCTGAATCGCCGTTCCCCTATGAGTTATAAATAACGCCTGAATTAATAACGAGTTAGTCATATACCCGGAGGGAGTTAGTCGTTCTGCCTGAACGAGTTAGTCTCTCCGGATGAACGAGTCAGTCTTTCGAGCTGAACGAGTTAGTCTTTCTTCCGGAGAGAGTCTGCGCCACCGCCGAAACGAGTATAGCCTTACCATTTCCGAGTCTATAACGTTTACCACCCCCGATCCTGTACGTTCAGCCTTCCCAGGCCCGACATTCTTTTGAACGATTGTAGTTTACTGGTCGCGAAAGTTTACCATCCATTGCGGCCAGGTGATAGTAGTTGTCGGCGGCGTGTAGTCGATGTGCCAGGTAAGGTTCCAGAGCTGCTTAAGGGCGGTCGGACGGGTGGAACCATCGGCAAAGGCGATATTTATCCGGCCGTTGTGGCGGTCGATGCAGAACCGCTGCATATGGTTGGCCTGGATGGGAAAGGCGTATCCGCTTTCCTCCGGCGGCGGTATATCCTGCGCCTGTGGCCAGCCGTGCATCCAGTAGCTCTCGGCCAGCAGCGGAATATTGCCGGCGGGCCGGAGCCGGTCGATACTCCGCCAGTGCTTTTCCGCCGGCCGGTCGGATAGTTCCGTCATCCCTTCCAGCGGGTTATACAGCCAGCCATTGAGGCCGTAACTGGCGGCATAGAGGCCGGGGGCCTCCCACGCGGCATCAGGACCTGGTTCGGGTCGGAGGGGGCCGGTCGGTGTTTCTTCTTGTTCTTCGGCAGTATTATCCTCCGGCATTTGCGGCATCATCCCCGGCTCCGGAGGCATTCCCGGCATTGCTCCTGGCGGCATTCCCGGCATAAGCGGCATATCCGGGTTACCAAAACCAGCATTCTCGGAGGGAGGATCGCAGTCGCTGCTGGGGCATCCCCAAATGCCTTCGTTATCTTTCGTGCAGATATAGTCACCGATAAACGGATGCCACCAGCCGCCCTGCACCCCCGCGGCCTCATCCTCGACGCCGGACATAAACTCGCCCCGATTGTCCTGGAGGTGCATGTCGAGGGCCATCCCCCATTGGTGCAGGTGGGACTGGCATTTGATAGCCTTGGCATGATTCCGAGCCTTGCCCAAAGCGGGCAGCAGGATCGACACCAGCAGGGCGATAATTGACACCACCACCAGCAATTCAATGAGGGTAAATCCGCATTTATGTCGTTTCATGGCCGTTCCTTTCCGCAAAATGAGTCCAATCTCACTCTTACGACGCACCGACCCGGCCCGGCGTTACAAAAAACCCTTCCTATCCCCATCCGGCGATCTCGCCGGGGGTGAAACCGGCCTCTATCCGGGCGGGATCGGGGTCTTACCGCCGTAATATCCCGGTCTTGCCGACGGAAAGACCATGATATTAACCTTCCTAAAGTCATAATCTCTCAACCCTTACGACCATGGTCTCACCCCCCCCAAGACCGGGTCTTTCTGACCTAAAAACCACGGTCTCTTACCCCCAACGACCATGCTCATTCTGATCCTAAGCTATAACCTTACCGCTCCCAAGGCCAGCCCTTGGTCCTGGTGAGACATGCCTTCACCCCCGCAGCCCGGTCCGGTCCCCTTGCATACGGCGGGCGGTTCCGCTAGACTGGAAACCAAGATGGCGCAACGGAAAGGGTTCATGTGACGACGCTGCTGACGGAAACCGAGATCACCGCCCTGCTCGATAAGCTCACCGAGGCTATCGCCGCCGATTGCCCTACTGAATACGGTGAAATCGCCCTGATCGGCATCCGCTCCCGCGGGGAATTGCTCGCCTGTCGGCTGGCCGAACGGCTCGCCCGACGACTGGGAACCGAATTGCCTTACGGAGCGCTGGATATCACACTTTACCGTGATGACCTGGAGCAGGCCGAACCCGACCGTCAGCCCGCCGTTCGCACTACGGAAATTCCCTTCGACATTGAGGGTCGATTCATTATCCTGGTGGATGATGTGCTTAATACGGGCCGGTCCGTGCGGGCGGCGCTCAACGCCCTGGCCGACCTGGGACGGCCCCAGGCCATTCGCCTGGCGGTATTGGTGGACCGGGGCCGGCGGGAACTGCCTATCCGTGCCGATTACGTGGGAATGGAAACCACCGTGCCCATTGAGCAACGGGTCAATGTCTTTCTGCAGGAAACCGACGGCCGCGATGAAGTTGTCGTCGAATAATATACATAACGTATAGTGAATCTTACGACTATGCCCTACAACGCCACACCATCCGCTGCGAACCGCGCCGACCGGTTCATCTGGCGGCGCAAGCACCTGCTTGGTCTGCGCGACCTGAGCCGCGAGGAACTGCTTCATGTCCTCGACACCGCCGAAGGCTTTAAAGAAATCTCCACCCGGTCGATCAAGAAGGCTCCCCCGCTCCGAGGCAAAGTGGTGGTGAATTTGTTCTTCGAGGACAGCACTCGCACCCGCAACAGCTTTACGCTCGCCGCCAACCGCCTCAGCGCCGACGTGCTGGAATTCACGGCCACCGGTTCCAGCATTTCCAAGGGCGAGACCCTTCGTGACACGGCCCGCAACCTCGAAGCGATGGGTATCGACATCGTTGTCATTCGCCACAGCGCCGCCGGGGCGCCGCATCTCTTGAGCCGATGTATCGACGCCGCCATCGTCAACGCCGGCGACGGCCAACATGAGCATCCCACGCAGGGACTGCTGGATATCTTTACCATTCGCGAACTCCGCGGTGATCTTAAAGGTTTGAAGGTTGCTATCGTCGGCGATATCGCCCATTCCCGCGTGGCCCGCAGCAATATTTGGGGATTGCACAAGCTGGGAGCAGAGGTCATTCTCGTCGGCCCGCCGACACTGATGCCCGCCAGCGTCGAGAAACTCCCCGTGACCGTATGCCATGACTTCGACGCGGTAATTCCCGAAGTGGATGTCATGAATATGCTGCGGGTGCAGTTCGAACGCATCGGTTCGACGGTGTTCCCCTCGGGACGTGAATACTCGCGTCTTTTTGGCTTGACGATGGACCGGCTCAAACGCGCCCGTAAGGATGTGTTGGTCATGCACCCCGGCCCGGTCAACCGCGGCATGGAAATCGAAAGCGAAGTCGCCGACGGCCCTAACAGTACGATATTGCGCCAGGTCAGTAACGGTCTGGCGATTCGCATGGCGGTTTTATTTCTGGTGAACCAGGCCGCCGCCCTGAAAGAAGGAACCGACAAGACGCCATGAGCGAATTGCTGCTCACCAACGGCCGCATCATCGATCCCGCCAACAACGTGGACGCGGTAGGTGATGTGCTGGTGCGCGACGGCAAGATTGTCGCCATCGGCGATGTGAAGGCCGCTAAACCCAATCCCGAACAAACGATTGACGTCCAGGGATTGATTGTCGCTCCAGGCCTGATTGATATGCATGTGCACCTGCGTGAACCCGGCGATGAAGAAGAAGAAACCATCGCCAGCGGAGCGGCGGCGGCATTGGCGGGCGGCTTTACCTCTATCGCCTGTATGCCCAATACCGACCCCGCCATCGACAACGAAGCGACGGTGGATTTTGTCTATCGTCAGGCCGCCCGCGCCAAACAAGCCAACGTCTTCCCTGTCGGCGCTATTACCAAAGGCCGCAAGGGCGAGGAGTTGGCCGAAATCGGCCAGATGGTTCGCGGCGGCGCGGTGGCGTTCTCCGATGATGGCGACGGCGTGCAAAATCCCGCCGTAATGCTTCGCGCTCTCAAGTATGCCGCCATGTTCGATAAGCCGCTGTTGCAGCATTGTCAGGACAACGCCCTGGCGGGTAAGGGCTGCATGAATGCCGGTTATCTGGCCACGGTACTGGGATTGCCCGGCATCAGTCCCTTGGCTGAGGAGTTGATGCTTTATCGCGACATCCAACTCGCCAAACAGGCCAAGGCCCGCTACCACGCCCAGCATGTATCTACCGCCGGTTCTGCAACGCTGGTCGCACAAGCAAAAAACGCGGGGTTGTCTATCACGGCCGAGGTAACGCCTCATCATCTGCTGCTCACCGACGATAACTGCAAAGACTATGACCCGAACTACAAGATGAATCCGCCCTTGCGCACCGCCGATGATATTGCGGCCTTGCGCCGGGCCGTTGCTGACGGTGTGATTGATTGCCTCGTTACCGACCATGCACCCCATCTTCGCAGTGAGAAAGAACTGGAATTTCTTTACGCTCCCTGCGGTATCATCGGTTTGGATTGTGCGGTGGGATTGTACGTCAAAGCCCTGATCGAACCGAAGGTCATCGAATGGCCGCGGCTGATTGCCATGATGACCGTCAATCCGGCTCGCATCCTGGGCTTAAAAAAAGGCACACTAACCCCAGGCGCTGATGCTGATATTACACTAATCGACCCGTCCTGTCGCTGGACGGTCGATGTCGAGCAGTTTCGCAGTAAAAGCCGCAACTGCCCTTATCACGGCTGGGAGCTGACCGGCCGCGCTGTGGCGACCATTGTGGCGGGTGACGTTCGCTTCGAGTTGGGCGATTAATTAATGTATCGCCGTCGTTCCGACGGCATAACTGCCGGCAAGATGCCGGCGATACGGAAAGCCATGCCTTTTCTGTTTGACGGGTATAATATCTATCATGCCGCCGCCAAGATGAGTGACGCCTGGTCCCATATCACCCCTGGCGGTTTGTGCGCCCTGCTGGCTGAAGATTTGACGATCCTTCGCGACAATGGAGTATGTGTATTTGATGGTGCTCCGCCCCGCGGTAGTGACTGGGCGGGCAAAACCATCGGGCCACTGACCACCCTCTTCAGCGGTCCCGGCCGCGAAGCCGATTGCCTTCTTGAACAGCTCATCAAGGAAAACACCGCACCCCGCCGCCTGGTCGTCGTCAGCAGCGACAACCGCGTCAAACGCGCCGCCCGCCGTCGCCGCGCTCAGACGATTATCGCCCGTGAATATCTCATCAGTCTTTTACAGCGCCGCGACCGTCCTGCCCCACCACCGCGTGAACCCCGTGCTAAACACGAAGGCGTTCCTCCCGGTCAACTCAATGAATGGCTCGAATTCTTCGGCATCGACCCCGACCATCCCGGCGATGAAAACGACCGCATCCGTCTGGGATGACGTTGACTTTAATTTTCAGATAGCGTCGTTTCCATATCCCGCTATAATATACTCCCGTCAACATTACTTACTTATCAGCAAGGAGTAGAAATGAAAAAAGCATTTTTTATTCTTGCGTTCCTGCTCATGTTCGGTTGCGAAAAGAATACTACCAAAGAATCGTTATTGAAAATTGCGAATAAAAATGATCCTGAAGCCTTTACGCTGGAAGATGGAGGCTACCCTTATGTACGTAGCACTTTTCTAAAGGATTTCACGGAATTGGGCATTATTAAAATGAAAGATGGTTAAACATCCAATTTCTGGTTTCGCTCACACCACCTTACTGATGATATGGGGGGAACCTGGTTTTTTATGAGCGATGGTTCTAAAAAGTACCTGGCCGGCTATTTTTGCTGCGGACTCCATCTTCCCGAAGAACAATTTGCTTCGCTCTCTGAGCTTAAAGATTTCATCAAAAAACACGACGGAACCCGTCCCTAATTTCTAGATTGATGCCATGAAATACCCCAAAACCCACGACCTTAAACAATTAATCCAACAGATTGAACTCTACACTCAACTTAAAGCTGAATACGGTGCTAAAGGTGTCAATGAAGTTATTGCCCAAACCCGCAAGGCATTGCGGGCCGGCCTGACACAACTCAAGAAACTTCCCGACGACCCTGAACTGTCTAAACAGGAACCCAATAACCTCCGCGCCATTCAGGCCTTGCGCCCCCCGGGTCCCCGGCGAATATGGACGGGTGTGGATAAAAGCACTTACCCCGACCGCCTCGCCGGAGCTTTTATAGGCCGCCTGGCCGGCTGTACATTGGGCGCGCCCGTGGAATTCTGGCCCATCGAAAAAATGGCCGCCCTCGCTCAGGAAAACGGCGATAATTTTCCCCCCACGGATTATTGGCGGCATGTGCCCGAACCCAAGAAACTGCGTTACCAGATAAGCCCTATCGAGACCTACACCCACGGCCGGATGGATGGCGTCCCCGTGGACGATGACATCGCTTACACTCTGCTGGGCTTGCTGATTGTCGAAGATTTCGGTCCCGATTTCACCACCGAAGATGTCGGCAAGGCATGGTTAAAATACCTGCCTTATGCCTGCACCGCAGAGGAAATTGCACTTAATAATCTCAAACTTGGCATCAGCGCTGGCCGAGTTGCAAGCAAGGACAATCCTTATTGCGAATGGATAGGCGCCGACATTCGTTCAGATCCCTGGGGTTATCTCGCCCCCGGCTGGCCCGAAAAAGCCGCCGAATTGGCCTACCGCGACGCCTACCTCAGCCATCGCCGCCAGGGTATCTACGGCGAGATGTTTTTCGCCGCCGCCATTGCCGCCGCTTTCGCCACCGACGATCCCGTCGAAGCCCTCCGCCTCGGCCTCACCGAAATCCCCCACCGCTGCGTCTTGGCTAAAGCCATCCGCTGGGCACTCCGCATCGCCCCGCAAATCAAAAACCACCAACACGCCCGCACCACCGTGGACGAAAAGTTTCCAGGTATGAGCGGTGTCCATACCATCAACAACGCCTGTCTGACCGTTTTTGGCGTCACCATCGGCGGCCGTGACTTCAGCCGCGTTATCGGTGAAACCGTCGCTATGGGCCTTGATAACGACTGCACGGCCGCTACCGCAGGCAGCATCGTCGGCGCCGTGGTGGGTCTGAAAGGCATCCCCAAACGCTGGCACAAAAACTTCAAAAACACCATTCATTCTTACCTGATCGGCAAACGCCGCTTCGCCATCAGCGATGTCCTTCGCCGGTTTGAAAAGCACGCTTGGAAACTCCACCAGTAACTATAGGGCTGCCGGCCACAGGGGTTATATTTATACCGTTTCAAAACTGCTCAGTTGTTCGCCAGCACTCCCCACTCTAAACATATATAACTTGGTTTCGTTCACCCCGAAAGTTCGCTAACCAAATCCGAAAAACCATATCAAAAAGTACTCAATTCATGATAAAATATAAACGATAAAGACAATATGGTTTTTGTCGTTATAAGAACACAAGTCTTTTATTAGAAGCAGGTTAGGTTGTAGCCGTTTTTATTGAAAGAGGCTTTTTACGAAAAACCTGTTTAATTTTTTGAGGCCGTATGCAGTTATATTATAGAGACTGTAGAACGGGTAAATGAAGGAAATGGTTTGGATGGGTGAAGAACATGACATAGATCTCCCTCGTGGAAAACCTTCAAAAACAGAGTGTTTTCTTCGCCTTATTGTACCGAATAACAGGCGCATCTACGCTTACATCCTGACTATGGTGCACAATATTGCCGACGCTGATGACATTATGCAGGAAACATCGGCCGTGATGTGGCGAAAATTTAGTGAGTTTAAGCCAGGTACGGATTTCGCCGCCTGGGGTATACAAATCGCGCGGTACGAATGTTTGATGTTCAAGAGGCAAATGCATCATCGCCACCTGGAATTTCAAACCGCTACCGAGGAAGCCTTACTGCAAAAAATTGCATCATCAAATCGAAACAGTGACAAGCGTTTGAAATTTCTTAATTATTGTCTGGCAAAACTGGATAACAAAAAGCAAGAGCTTTTGAGAATGCGCTATCAGGAAAATATAACGCAAAAGAGTATTGCTGAACGAACAGGTTTATCAGAACAAACGATTTGTAAAAGATTCGCCAAGATTCATGATATGTTATTGCGCTGTATACGTCGCTCATTGGCTGTCGAGGAAGCCATTTAATGGATTGCACTGAAAAAAACTTTGATGAACTCAGCGAATTGATTATCAGGTTGATAGAAGGTTCGATTGATCAATCTTCATTTTTGCGTCTGGATGAAATCCTGGCCGAAAATGATGAGGCTCAAGACTATTATCTTGATTTTCTTGAAATTTGCGGCGGTCTCAGGCAAGGAGGCGTGACGGTCGAATCAAACGTCGGATTAAGTGCGTCCGATACGGTATTTTGGGATGTCATAGATGAAGATATAGCCATATTGGAAGAAAAGGAAGCCGCCGAACGTCGTCATCGGAAAGCAGATGAGGAACGAGCATCGCTGGCTGCGCGTCAGGCGCAGGCTAATTTATTTCGGGATAAAAAACCTCGACGTGTGGAAAACTATCTGCAACTGGCGACTATTTTAGCTTTAATTATTGTGGCTCTGACCATTATTTGGGGGTATCGACAGGCATCTCGTCCCTTGCAGACACCAGAGGTCGTGGCGCGGATCACCGACATGGAAAATGCACAATGGGCGGATGTCGATGCAACCTATCAACTCGGGCAGGATCTTGTTTCTCAGCCAATGAATCTGAAATCCGGTCTGGTTGAACTGACTTTTTCCAATGGTGCGGAAGTGATTCTCGAAGCGCCGG
>JAFGBA010000242.1 GCA_016933395.1 Sedimentisphaerales bacterium
GCCATCAGGGCCTCCTTTCGTATATCGGTCTTGTTGTGATTACCGAATTGTACTTAAGGATGCCCTTTCTTCATATCTTCACAGATAAATATATTGGGAACTTGAAGCCATACAAATTGGTATTATTTACTTAAAAATAATACCATATGGTATTATATATAGTAATTAGCTACATAAAAGAATCTATAAAGAAAATCATTAACTCTTTATTTATCATAAGGTTAATACGCAATATATTCATTGATCCTTTGCTTTGGCATACCTTTTGCGGTTAATATTTGGCTTAGCGGGAACGCTATGGCATTCGCACCGTCTGACACAGCGGCTAGGCTCTCTAACGGCGGGTTAGAGGCACGCAAACGTGTCGGCAATGCGATGCGTTTCAGACAGGAAAGAACCCATGAAAGACACACCCACCCAACTACAGGACATTTTTGGCTCAAATGTATTCAGCGAGGCTGTTATGCGCAGCCGGCTGCCCAAAAACGTTTATCAGACGCTAAAGAAGGCTATTGAAGGCGAGGAATCGCTCTCGCCGACCATTGCCGACGTCATTGCCAACGCCATGAAGGATTGGGCGATTGAAAAAGGCGCCACGCACTTTTGTCATTGGTTCCAGCCGATGACGGGCCTGACGGCGGAAAAACATGATTCATTTATTTCACCGACGCCGGAAGGCAAAACCATCATGGAGTTTAGCGGCAAGGAGTTGATTAAAGGCGAACCGGATGCTTCGTCATTCCCGTCGGGCGGGCTGCGAGCGACGTTTGAGGCTCGCGGCTACACGGCCTGGGACTGCACCAGTCCGGTATTCGTAAAGTCCATCGGCAAAAACACCGCGCTGTACATTCCGTGCGCATTTTGCTCTTACACGGGGGAAGCACTAGACAAGAAAACGCCGCTATTGCGATCAATGGAAGCGTTGAATCGCCAGGCAATGCGTGTGCTCAAGGCGCTGGGCAACACCACCAGCAAACGCGTATTGGCGACACTAGGTTCCGAACAGGAATATTTCCTAATTGATCGCAAATTCCATGAAAAACGCCTGGATCTGCTTTTAGCAGGACGAACGTTGTTTGGAGCACCGTCGCCGCGCGGCCAGGAATTGGAAGACCATTATTTCGGAACGCTGGATGAGCGGGTGGCGTCATTTATGAACGAACTCAACCTGGAACTGTGGAAACTGGGCGTTCCGGCCAAAACACAGCACAATGAGGTAGCCCCGGCGCAATATGAAATCGCGCCGGTGTTTGGCACTGTGAATGTAGCTACTGACCATAATCAACTGGTAATGGAGTCTTTGCGCCGTGTTGCGGCGCGGCATGGATTCATGTGCCTGCTGCATGAAAAACCGTTCAGCGGCGTGAACGGATCCGGCAAGCACAATAACTGGAGTATGGTTACCGATGACGGCATTAACCTGCTTGATCCAGGTCATACACCGCACGAAAACATGATGTTCCTGGTGTTCTTGTGTTCGATAGTTCGAGCGGTGGATAAATATGCCAAGCTCCTGCGGGCATCGGTGGCGACGGCGGGCAACGAACATCGTCTGGGCGCCAATGAGGCGCCGCCGGCGATTGTATCGGTGTTTTTGGGCGACCAGTTGACGGATATTTTCGAGCAACTGGCCACGGGGGAAGCCAAGAGCAGTAAAAGCGGCGGCCAACTGAAACTAGGCGTTTCGACGCTGCCGCCGCTACCCAAAGACAGCACCGATCGTAATCGGACCTCGCCGTTCGCGTTTACGGGCAACAAATTCGAGTTCCGCATGGTCGGCTCGACACAATCCACCTCCGGCCCGATGTTCGTGATGAATACCATTGCGGCGGATGTGCTGGCGGAAGTGGCCGACACATTGGAAAAAGCCAAAGACATCAATGCCGAAACCCAGAAATTACTCACCGGCTTCGCCAAGGAACATCGCCGGGTTGTTTTCAACGGTGATAACTATACAGCGGCCTGGGCGGAGGAAGCCGCCAAACGCGGTTTGCCTAATATCGCTTCGACTGTCGAATCCTTAAAGACAATTACTGAACCACTACACGGAGATGTGTTCGAACGGCATTGCGTCCTGAGTAAAGGCGAGTTGCACGCTCGCGCGGAAATTTTACTGGAAGCCTATGCACGGCAGATTCTCATCGAGGCCAAAACGACTTCGACCATGGCGCGGCGTGATATTCTCCCGGCGTGCATCACCTTTTCAGCGAGACTGGCTCAGGCGGTCGGTAGTGTAACAAGCGCAGGCGGTGACGCCGCCGGCCAAAAAGTTTTACTGACGCGCGTTTGCCGTCAAATCAATACGCTGCAAACTTCTGTCGACGCTTTGGATAAAGCCATAGAAAATGTGGTGCATGGCGACGCCGGAGCCCACGCGGCCGCGTGCCGGGAAAAACTGATTCCGGCCATGGCGGCGGTTCGCGAGGCGGCGGATCAGTTGGAAAAACTGGTCGACGCCGATCTCTGGCCGTTGCCGACGTACCCGCAAATGCTGTTTATGCGTTAATACATGGAATGCGGCCAGGGCGTTCGGCAGAGAACCCGCCATAAATCTCCGTCGGGCGCTCGGCCGTTTAATCCCGCCAAACAACCAAAACCTGTAGAATTTTCAATCGAACATTCGGGTGACTTTCGGCATAGTGCGAAAGTCGCCCTTTTTTGCGCTGGAGAAAAACCATGGTATCCTCTATATAATTAATGGAAGAAGCAAGAACTTATGCAAAAGCAAAAAACCTATCAAGAAAAAACCATGGAAATTGACCTGTCCCAACAGGATGAACCCGGCCGGCGACCTGAGCCATTACTTCATACGGCGAACGGTCAGGCCCTGCCACACGGCTTGTACGATCCCGCGTACGAACATGACAGTTGCGGCGTAGGTTTTTTGGCGCGGATCGACGCGACTCCGCGTCATGACGTGGTGGAAAACGCCTTACAAATTCTGGTGAATCTCGAACATCGCGGCGCCGTGGGCGGCGATGCGGCAACGGGTGATGGAGCAGGAATTCTGTTGAGTCTGCCGGATACTTTTTTACACCGGATATGCGGGGAACTTGATATTCAGTTGCCTCGGCCGGGTGAATATGCCGTGGGTATGTTTTTTCTGCCGACGGATACGACTTTGTGCAATCATTGTATCGCCATGACGGAACGAACGGCCAGACAGGAAGGCTTTGAAGTACTCGGCTGGCGCGACGTGCCTTACGTTAATGACCATTTAGGACAGTTTGCCCGCTCGACACAGCCGCAATTCCGTCAGCTTTTTTTGAAACATGCAGACCTGGAACCGGGAAAGCTGGAACGAAAACTCTACGTATTGCGCCGGGTGCTGGAAAACGAAGCCGACGGATGGTCCGATGCGGACACCAGCCAGTTCTATGTTTGCAGCCTGTCAGCTCGAGTGATGGTATATAAAGGAATGGCAACCGGCACACAACTTACAAAACTTTATCCGGATTTGGCCGAAGCCGATTTCGCCAGTCCTTTTGCCGTAGTGCATCAGCGTTACAGCACCAACACTCTGCCGACCTGGCCGCTGGCGCAGCCGTTTCGGTTATTGGCGCATAACGGCGAAATCAACACGTTGCGCGGCAACGTCAATCGCATGCGCAGCCGGGAAAGCGATATGGCGTCGGACCTGTTCGGCGACGACATTAAAAAAATCAAACCGGTACTGACCACAACCGGCAGCGATTCGGCCATTCTCGACAACGCTCTGGAACTGCTGGTCCGATCGGGTCGTTCGCTGCCGCACGCCATGATGATGCTGATCCCTGAAGCGTGGGGCGCGAAATACCACATGAGCGAAGACAAGCGGGCGTTTTACGAATACCATGCGGCCTTTATGGAGCCGTGGGACGGGCCGGCGGCGCTGGTGTTTACGGATGGACGTTTTATCGGCGCCTGCCTGGACCGTAACGGACTGCGACCGGCGCGTTATACCATCACCTGCGACGGGCTGGTGGCGATGGCCAGTGAAACGGGCGTACTCGACTTCGCTCCGGAGAACATCCTGCGGCATGGACGTTTGCAGCCGGGGAAAATGTTCCTGTTGGACCTGGTGCAAAAACGCATTGTTCCTGATAACGAAATCAAGGCGAAAATCAGCAGGCGCAAACCTTATCGGCACTGGGTCAAGGATAATCGCATCGAACTGCGCGGGTTACTTTCCCCGGCGCAGATTCCTCAGATGGACATCTTGCAACTGCGGCAAAATCAGCACGTATTCGGTTACACTGATGAAGAATTAAAGATGATTATTAAGTCCATGGCGTCACATAGTCAGGAGGCCATCGGCTCGATGGGCAACGATGCGGCCTTGGCGGTGCTGAGCAACCGGCCGCAATTGTTGTTTCATTACTTCAAGCAGCTATTCGCCCAGGTAACCAATCCGGCTATCGACCCGCTGCGTGAAGAACTGGTTATGTCGCTGATGAGTTTTACGGGAAGGCAATACAACCTGCTGGAGGAAATGCCCCGGCATTGCCGCCAGCTTAAATTGCATCATCCCATCCTGACGCCGGCGGACATGGTGCGGTTGCGCAAAGCCAAACATGATGATTTGAAAATCGGCGAAATAGACATTCTGTTCGATGTCAGCGGCGACCGCAACGCCCTGGAAACAGCCCTGAATCGCGTGTTCGATCAGGCCAAACGCCTTATTGCCGACGGAGCCGTGTTATTGATTCTTTCGGATCGCAATCTGGATCGCAGACGGGCGCCCATTCCGGCGCTGCTGGCGGCTGCGGGATTGCACCATTTTCTTATTCGTGAAGGACTGCGGACGCAGGCGGGAATCATCGTGGAGAGCGGCGAGCCGCGCGAGGTAATGCACTTCGCCCAATTGATCGGCTACGGAACCAACGGCATTTGTCCCTATACGGCGTTTGCAACCGTGCGGGAAATGGCCGAAAACGGCTTGCTGGAAACCAAAAAAAGCGCCGACGAGGCCGCGGACGCCTATATCACGGCTATCAAGAAAGGTTTGCTTAAAACGTTCAGCCGCATGGGCATCAGCACGATTCGCAGTTTTTTTGGTTCGCAGATTTTCGAGGCCGCGGGGCTGTCCCGTTCGCTGGTGGACAAGTATTTCACGGGCACGGCGTCGCGGATCGGCGGCATCGGCCTGGCGGAAATCTCCGACGACGTGCGGCGGCGGCATCGGCGGGCGTTTCCACTGCGAGGACGCATGAATATGCTGCTCGACGCCGGAGGCGACTACCATCTGCGCGAGGGCGGTGAAAAACACCTATGGACGAGTGAGTCCATTTATAAATTACAGCAGTCCACCCGCACCAATGATTACAAGGTATTCAAGGAATACACCCATATAATTGACGATCAAGCGCGTGCGCACGCCACATTGCGGAGTTTGTTACGTTTTAAAACAGGTAAATCCGTTCCCATCGATGAAGTGGATCCGGTCGAAGCGATCACGCAGCGATTCGTGACGGCGGCGATGTCGTTCGGCTCCATCAGCCGCGATGCACATGAAGCCATCGCCATCGCTCTTAACCGGCTGGGCGGACGCAGCAACAGCGGTGAAGGCGGCGAAGACCCCGCACGTTACCTTCCTGACGCCAATGGCGACTCCCGGCGCAGCCGCATCAAACAAATTGCCTCGGGACGTTTCGGAGTAACGCCGGAATATCTCATCAACGCCGACGAACTCCAAATTAAAATCGCCCAAGGCGCCAAGCCCGGCGAAGGCGGTCAGTTGCCCGGCCACAAGGTCAGCGAGGATATCGCCCGCGTGCGGCACACCACGCCGGGTGTGACGCTCATTTCACCGCCGCCACACCACGATATTTATTCGATTGAAGATCTGTCTCAGTTGATATACGACCTCAAGAACGGCAACCCATGCGCCCGCGTGTCGGTGAAACTGGTTTCGGCGGTGGGCGTAGGCACTATCGCGTCGGGCGTGGCCAAAGCCAAGGCGGATATGGTGCTCATCAGCGGCTACGACGGCGGCACCGGCGCCAGCCCGCTAACCAGCATCAAGCATTGCGGTTTGCCTTGGGAGCTGGGACTGACGGAAACACAACAAACTCTCATCAATAACCACCTTCGCGATCGCATTCGTGTACAGGTGGACGGCCAATTGAAAACCGGACGCGACCTGGCCATCGCCTGCCTGCTGGGCGCAGAGGAATTTGGTTTTGGCACGACGGTGCTGGTGACGTTGGGTTGCGTGATGATGCGCAAATGCCACCTCAATACCTGCCCGGTGGGGATTGCCACTCAGGATGAGAATTTGCGTTGTCGTTTCACCGGCAAACCGGAATATGTGGAACGGTTTTTACGATTTATGGCCCAGGAATTGCGTGAATACATGGCGCAATTGGGCTTTCGTACGGTGGACGAGATGGTCGGCCGGGTGGATATGCTCGAACAAAACCCGGCTATCACACACTCCAAAGCCGCACGACTGGATTTATCGGGGATTCTCGCTCGACCCGCCAGCGGCTCCCATCCGGTGCGATGCGTGAGCC
>JAFGBA010000243.1 GCA_016933395.1 Sedimentisphaerales bacterium
ACATCCAGCGGGAGCAATTTCCGTGTTCCGCCGGTGAACTTTTACCGGGCGGTGCAGGGGCAAAGTTCCGCGACGGTTGCGGCGGCGGTGGCGCTGACGTTTATGGGCGTGCGTTTGGAAAAATGGCCCAAGAACCGACAGGAAGAACTGGCGACGTTTTTCTCCCGTATCGCCTTTAAAAAAACAGCGGAATGGAAAGAGGAAATCGTTACTTTTGATCCTGCACCTCATGGGCCGCTAGAGGTAGTTTTTCCTGACGGTAGTAAAGCCATTATCCCACCGGAACAAGATCCGCGTAAAGTGTTCGCTGATTGGTTTATTCGGGCGGATAATCCGTGGTTTGCCCGTAACATCGTCAATCGCATCTGGTCATGGCTGCTGGGACGAGGCGTCATTCACGAACCAGACGACATCCGGTCGGATAATCCACCGGTTTATCCGGAACTGCTGACCTACCTGGAAAAGCAGTTGGTGCAGTCCAACTTCGATTTGCGGCACATTTACCGGCTGATATTAAACTCCGGGGTGTACCAGCAATCTTCAATTCCAAATAGCGACACGACTGAAGCGGAAACAGCGTTTGCATGTTATCCGGTGCGTCGGCTCGACGCCGAAGTGCTGATTGATGCGCTGTGCTGGATTACAGGAACCCACGAGAGCTATTCCAGCCCCATTCCGGAGCCGTTCACCTTTGTGCCGGAACAGAATCGTACCATCGAACTGGCGGATGGAAGCATCACCAGTCCGTTTTTGGAGATGTTCGGCCGGCCGGCGCGGGACACCGGCCTGGAATCCGAACGCAGTAACCAGCCTTCCGACGCCCAACGGCTGCATCTGCTGAATTCCACACATATACAAAAGAAAATTCAAAACAGCAATAAATTGAACCGTTTACTAAGAAGTGCCCGATGGCGGCGGCCTGTAATTATTGATGAGATATATCTTAACGTCCTTTCGCGCCTTCCTCTGCCGGAGGAACGGGAAATCGCCGCGGAATATTTTCAAACCGAAGATTTAAAAGTTAGACAAGCGGCTGTCGATCTGGTTTGGTCACTCATTAACACCAAGGAATTTCTCTATCGGCATTGACAGCAGACGCATTCGGATAACGCTATTTAAAGAAAGCACGACATGAATGAACGAAAAACCCCACACCTGATACATCGGCGCGATGTGTTGAAAGGGGGACTGGCCGGCGCTGCGGGAGTGGCGCTATGGGGTTCCTGGGAGCGGATGGTGCATGCGGGACCGGTGCGCCCACAGGCCAAATCAGTTATACAAATCTGGATGTGGGGCGGGCCGTCGCATCTGGATACCTTCGATCCCAAACCGAATGCGGGTTACGACTATTGCGGCCCATTCGATAAAGTTATCGCCACCAACGTGGATGGTATTTACATTAACGCCATGTTACCGTTGTTGGCGAAGCAGGCGGATAAATACGCCATTATCCGTTCCATGACACACGGCATCAACGCCCATGAGACTGCATCCTATCTGGTGCAGACCGGCCGTGAGCCGGGGCGGAATGTGTTTCCCTGTATCGGCGCGGTGGTTTCAATGCTGAAAGGGTACGAACATGAATATCAGGGTTTGGCGCCACCCTATATTGTGCTGACTGAATCACAGGGACGCTTTTCGGAAGCTGGTTTTTTAGGTCCGCGGTATAAGCCTTTTGTAACAGGCGGCGACCCCAACCGCAATCCTTTTGTCGTGGAAGGCATTATCGCCGAGGGGATTTCCGATCAACGTCAGCAGCAGCGGCGCGAGTTGCTTCATAACCTTGATTCACTGGGTAAAGCCATGCCGGATAATCCGCACTTTCGCAAGCTGGATATTTGTGAGGAAAAGGCCTATGGCATGATGTTCGGCGGCGCTCGCCAGTTGTTTGATCTTGCTCAGGAAAATGACTCGACGCGCGACACTTATGGCCGGAACACTTTTGGGCAAGCATGCCTGATGGCGCGAAGGTTGGTGGAACACGGCGTGCCCTACATCACCATCAACTATAAAGGCTGGGATACACATAAACAACATTTTGATATCATGCGGCGTAAACTGCCGGAAATGGATCAAGCGATGGCGGCGTTGTTGGAGGATTTATCGCAGAGAGGTCTGCTCGACACCACGATCGTCTGGTGGGGAGGAGAATTCGGGCGCGGGCCGAAAGTACAATGGGAGTCTCCATGGAACGGAGGTCGGTCGCATTTCGGGCAATGTTTCTCCGTCGTGGTCGCGGGCGGCGGATTCAAAGGCGGGCAGGTGGTTGGCGCATCAAATGCCTATGGCACGGATGTGGCCCAACGGCCGGTTTATCCGCAAGACCTGCTGGGCAGCATGTATACACTTCTAGGGATTGATCCTGATGGGCCGCTGCCTAATTCCAGCGGACTCGATGTTGCGGTGATGCCTGCTTCGGACAAGGGGCAGGGACGCCTGAGTGAGATTATGTAAAGCGAGAGTAAATCCATGTATCGCGTCTGGACATATAGCGTGGTGTGTTGGTTGTTGACGGCATCAGCGGCGTGGGGCCAGGCTGAACAACGTTCGCCGCACATCGGATACGTTTATCCCGCCGGAGGGCAGGCAGGTAAGGAAATACTGGTCACGGTTGGCGGTCAGTATCTGCGCGGGGCAGTGGAAGTGCACATTACCGGTGAAGGCGTTCAAGGTGAGGTGGTGCAACATTTCCCACCGTTAGGTTTCATTAACCGCGAGCAACGAGAATTACTTCGAGAGCGACTGGAGGAGGTGCGAAATAAGCGTCTGGATGAATTGAATTTGCCGCACTCTCCTCCGCGGCCTATGCGGGAACAGGCAATCCGAAGAAATCGAAATCCCACCAACGAAAATCCGCCGCCCCCTAATAAGGAAAATCCTGCGGCAGGTCGTCAAAAAAAAGCGGCGCCTGAAGAAGTGAAGATGCCGCAGCATCCTTTGCTCTACGATCTCGATGCAAAAACACTGCGTGAGCTGACTAATATCGTTTCATACTTTATGATAGGCCGTGATCGTCGGCAACAGAACCGTCAGATTGCTGAAACCGTTCTTGTACGTATAACCCTCGATAGCGACGCAACGCCCGGAAACCGTGAACTGCGCCTTCGAACGCGAACCGGATTGACGAACCCGATCATATTTCAGGTGGGCACCACACCGGAAATATGTGAACTTGAATCCAATGACAAAGAGGCTTATCCTCCCTTGCCAAACCTGCCGGACTTGCCCCGCCCACAGGCGTTGCGATTGCCGGTTGTCCTTAATGGTCAGATCATGCCGGGTGACATGGACCGATTTCGTTTTAACGCCCGGCAGGGACAGCGTTTGGTTATTGAAACCCATGCTCGTAGTCTTATTCCCTATCTGGCTGATGCTGTGCCGGGGTGG
Organism: Sedimentisphaerales bacterium; assembly: GCA_016933395.1. GTDB lineage: Bacteria > Planctomycetota > Phycisphaerae > Sedimentisphaerales > SM23-30 > JAFGBA01. Next base: position 3,388 of record JAFGBA010000243.1, read on the forward strand.
TTCCAGGCTACGGTCGCGATTTATGATATGCAGGGGAGGGAAGCGGCGTTTGCCGACGATTATCGTTTTAATCCCGATCCTGTATTGGCGTTCGATGTTCCGGAAACCGGCGAATATGAACTGGAAATTCGGGACGCCATATATCGCGGCCGGGAAGACTTTGTTTATCGCATTAGCATGGATGAAAAACCATTCATCACACAGGTTTTTCCTCTCGGCGGCCAACAAGGCGCAGAAACCGTCGCCGCCATCTCAGGCTGGAATATGCCCGAAACCAAGATTCCTTTGAATACTTCCGGCAGTAGGGCAACTATCCGGCAAACGGTTTATCAAAACGAAGGGCGGCTATCCAATGCTATAGTTTATGCAGTAGATGACGTTATGGAAAATACGGAAAAGGAAGTCAACAATACGCCCGAAGACGCTCAGGCGGTGATTTTACCGATGATTATTAACGGGCGAATCGGTTCGATCGGCGATGTTGATGTATTTCGTTTCCGAGGACGCGCCGGCGAAAAGGTCGTTGCTGAAGTAATGGCGCGGCGTTTGAATTCACCCCTTGACTCCGTGTTGCGACTGACTAATGCGCAGGGTGATGTTGTCGCGTGGAATGATGATCACAGTCCCAAAGATGAAGGTTTTTTGTTTAAAGATACGACAGGCCTGCTAACCCATCATGCCGATTCCTATTTCATGGCGGAGTTACCGGCGGACGGTGATTATTATATTTATCTGGCCGACGCGCAGGAACAAGGCGGCGATGCTTTTGCTTATCGTTTGCACATCGCGCCGCCTCAGCCGGATTTTGCGTTGCGCGTGACACCCTCCAGCCTGAGTGTTCGGACCGGAGGCACAACGGCGTTTGAAGTACACGTTTTACGCAAGGATGGTTTCAATAGCGAAATTGCTATTGATTTAATAAACTCTCCGCCTGGTTTTTCTGTACAAGGCGGCCTGATTCCTGCAGGATGCGACCGTATGCGAATGACTCTAACCGCTCCGCAACGAAATATAAACCGTCTGGTTTCTCTGGAACTGGAAGGGCGTGCTCGCATCCAGGATAAAACCATCATTCGACCGGTTATGCCGGCTGATGACTCCATGCAGGCGTTTCTTTATCGGCACCTTAGTCCCGCGCAGGAATGGATAGTCGCTGTGGAGCGCGCCGGACGGCCTCTGCCGCGAATGGAACTGGTTGAAACTACGCCGATATGCCTTCACCCCGGTGAAACCACTCCGGTGCATATCAACGTTAGAGGTTTTGGAAATACACCGGACGTGCAATTGGAGCTGGATAATCCGCCCACCGGAGTGAGCCTGCATAATTTAACTTGGGTAAAGGAAGGTGTGACTTTTGATCTAAGCGTCACCAAGGATGGAGCACCCACAATCCTGACGGAAAATTTGATTGTCAGGATTATCCGGGAAATGACGCCTCCCGCTCGAGAAGGCCGAAGCTCTTTACCTAAACGAAAAGTCCTGGTCGGTGTTTTACCGGCTATTCCCATTCAAATTGTTACCCGCTAGTCCAATCCTCGACAATACTTTAAATTCCTTTACCCGGCGTCCGAAATGGGGCCGTCACCGAAGATATTAACTGTACAGGACCAAGCAAGCCGGAATCCAATAGTGTGGCTTCTTTGGGCCAGAGTTCCCAAGTGGTAAACGTATATTTACCGGGGGGGCTGGATTTGCCTTCCAGCAACCATTGCGGCCACTGCCGCATGGTTCCGTTAGGTCTTCGCAAGGGGTCGTCCAGCAATTGTGCATCGCCGATCATGCGGTTTACCCAGAGGTTGGCGACGTCAATTTCCAGTGTGTTCCTGCCGGCCTGAAGAGCCTGGGTGATATCCACGCGATAAGGCGATTTCCACAGAACGCCCAGATCCCGGCCGTTGACTTTCACCTCCGCCATGACAAACACCTGTCCCAGGTCCAGATAGACTCGCCGGTTTTCCTTCACCCAGGTTTCGGGGAAATCAAAGGTGTTATGGTAAGCGGCCGTGCCGGAATAATACCGCACACCCGCATCTTCGTGATAAGTCCAGGACATCAAACGATCCAGCGTAATGCTTTCGGGAGCGCCCCATCCCGGTGTAAAATGCACTTGCCACGGGCCTTCGACCGCCACGGCCTCGGGCGCCGTTTTAATATTATAAGACATTGTTTGTCCATTGGTCGTTTTCAGAATATAGTTTCCCGGCCGGTTGGCTTCCAGGTGAAGTTGATTATCCCGCCCCGATGTCAGGTTGGCCGCGGGAATATTCACAGGATGCGGATTGTCCAGACTCGCCGGTTTTACATCATCAGCGTTCCAACGCGTACTCAAAAGGAGTTGCCCATCATGGCTGACGGAAACAATCCGTTCCGACGCCGGAGCCGCTTTATCTCGGAAAACAACGAACACCGAATCGGCCGACTCGAATGCTATGGGTAAATGCGTCATGCCGTTTGCTTCCTCATACATCACCGTCTGTTCGATGCGCCCATCCATGGGCCGCCACAATTCCGGCTGTTTACCACTCACCCGGAATGAACACAAGGCTACTTCTGGTTGTTCGAGCCGGTTTGCCACAAAGTAAACCTCCGTTCCATCGACCGAACGGTGAATATAACGCAGGCTTGGCGCGCCGCTTTTGGTCTGGAAGCGCACATCCGGCGCAACGCCCATCTTCTGCATGATGGCGGCGACAAGGTTTTCTTCCGGGTACAAATCCACGTCATAATCGTTGACATCCCGTTTGATATCGCCCCAGGGCGCCATGCCTAAATCGCCGATTTCCAGGGCCGCGCGCCATGGGTCTTTGGCGTCTTTTTCTTTCGACGCCAGCCACTGATTATCAGTTGTAATCGTCTTTGTTTGACCATCCTCATATTGCAGCACAATCGTCCCGATCAGCGCCGCAGGATTGGGGCCGTTCCCGCCGTTTTCCGCCGTGACCGTCAAAAGATTCTCACCCGGTTTCAACAGTGTGGTAATATCGACATTGACGGGCCGCTTAAAATCACTGCCGGCGGCAACAACTTCGCCATTGATCCAGCACGTAAAGGAATTATCCGCGGCCATGATTAATTGAGCCTTTTCACAGGTACATTCGCCGTCTATCGTGATTGTCCGCTGAAAATAGCATTCACCCGGCGCTACGGCCTGGGCCGGATTGCCTTCGGGATACCATATCCATTGTGCATCCGCAAGCCATTGCTGCGTATCACGATTGAGTTGGAACTTCTTTTCAAACGCCTGCCCCCAATAGATGCAACCCTTACCAAGTTTTCGCGCGGTGATATCCGCCGGCGCATCGCCTTGGCCAAACAATTTCTCAGCGAGTTTTTTCACTTCGACATCACACTGCGGATAATCGCTTAGGCTTGGTGACGCCACCGGCCGCGAACCGGCCACCGTCGCTCCCGCCTCGACAAGTTCCTTTACCTTATTCAGTAATTCCGGCGTTATCGTTTCCGACGCCGGCAGCACCAGCAAACGATAGCTCATCCCATCCGGCAGCACCAGCCGCCCGTCTTTAACCGACATTCGCGTCATTAATGCTTCGGCCGGACATACATCGAAATTATATCCCCTGCGCTCGCGCAGTGTGTAGATATAGCCCGGTGTCTCCAGAAAACTATTCTGATATGCGAGCGACTGAGGCATGCCTTCCGGCATCAGATAACATACATCCGCCACAAACAATCCCTGTCGCAACATCTGCTGGCAGCGGGCCAGATATGTATGCCACGCCTTCGACATCTCCCACCACGTCTGCGTCCGCTCATAATGCAACCCCCATGGCCCCATCGACATACCCGGCTTGACATTCAGCCACGGCTGCATGGCGTACCGATGGAACACAAAACGATTTATTCCCTGGCAAAAGGCCCAGTCACCCAGCGGCTTGATAGAGCCGGGATAGCTCAACCATCGTTCCGTATCAATAGAAGTAAACGCCTCGGCGCCCACAATGCGCTTGCCATAGACATGCGCCGCCGACGTCATTTCGATACAACTGTATGATATGTCAAAGCCCGATGTCATCCACCACCATTGCCAGAACTCTCCCATCGGCTCATCGGTTCGGCCGGCATAGGCAATGTCGTTGCTTGGCAAAGTATGATATCCTTCGGTAGTGAAACGCATGCCGTGGCGATGGGCCATTTGGGCAAAGTGACCGGCGTAATTTTCCCGCACCAGTTCGCTTACTGTTAGGCGGATGTCCCAAAGGAAACGTTCTGAAACCGTCCGATTGTCGATCATCCAGCCGGCCATAATGGGCATATAATCCAACAAGTCATATCCGCGTCGTTTTTGAAATTCGTTGCGGAATTTCGGCGACCAGTTTTGCGAACCTACCTCCCAGCTATCGACATGCGTCGCCGCCAGAACCTTACCCGTCAGATCCGGACCGGCGTCTTCGATGAGCTTGCCGATTAAACCGGCAAAGTGCACCTCCGCGGCTTCCTTACTGAGCTTGTCGCATTCCAGGCCGCGCCCGGTGGCTGGGGCGGGATGATTATTCTGCCCGGTAGTGGTGTGTCCAAGACGAAGTATCGTCCATTGTCCTTCCGGCACATCCCACTGCAAATGTCCCGAAGCGTCCATTTTATCGGAAATATCCATGATGTCGCCACACGGGATACAACCTTCTTCATCCGGCCATTGGGCCGGAACGTACAATGCCTTCATTTGCGAACCGTAAGCCGCCTTAATAACCAGGTTCTCAACCTTGGCCGGATTTTTCGGCGTGTGAAAGGCCTGTACAACGATATCACGATAATAGTCATATTGGGTTTCGGGTTGCTCCAGTACGGCGTCGAAACGCTTACCGCCCTGTGCGGTGGTTTCGGTCCAAACGATTTTTTGCATCGACAATTCCGGCGTAATCCACGGCCCGCCGCTGCCGCACCACCCGGCGTCATTATTCATGTTGACTTCCAGACCCAAGCGATCGGCCTCATGCAGAACATGTTGAAACAACTCCCGCCATTCTGGCCCGGCGAACTCCACGGGGCAAACGGGCACACCTTCGGTGACTTCCATAATCAACACACCACCGACGCCCACTCGCGCCATCGCCTCCAGGTCGGCCGTAATGCCTTCGCGGGTGATATTGCCGTTGATCCAGAACCAATACACCCACGGTCGGGCGCTATCGGGCGGCGACAGAAAATTTTTCTCCAGTTCGGATGTCTCCATCCCCGCCGACGGCAACACCCACATAACAATAATGGCGAGGCTGGATAAAACCACGTTAAGAAATGCCGTTTTTTTCATCGGTTAAATCCTTCCATCAGGCTTTTGTTTATTTGCTAAAGCTACTTACGTAAATCGCCTTCTCTTCGGGCAGATTAACATAATTGCCGGAAATAAGCAACCTGCCCCCTCACCCTTCGATTATCATAAACGTCTCTTAACGCGGAATTTCGAGAGATATGTCATAACATATTTATAAATTGTCGCATTATGATGAATAAATGACGGAATATATCGTGTCGATCAAGGAATCATGATGGCAGATACCAACCGCACCGGACCCAGCAGGCCGGATTTTATCAGCGGCTCATCCTTCGACCACTTTTTCCAGGTTGTGAACGTAAAACGACCCGTGGGATTGGGTTTGCCTTCCATCAGCCATTGCGGCCAATGTTTAAATGCGCCGTTTGGTGCAAATTCCGAATCATCTGGAAATTGCTCATCACCGATCATCCGGTTAATCCACAAATTCGCCACCTTGATTTCCAGCGCATTCTCACCCGACTTAATCGCATCCGTAACATCTACACGATAGGGCTGCTTCCAGAGAACGCCCAGGTTGCTGCCGTTGAGAGTAACGTCAGCCATTACCTCAACGCCGCCTAGGTCAAGGACCATGTGCTGATTGGGCATGAGATAATTTTTATCGACAGTAAACGTCTTTGTATAAGTCGCCGTGCCGGAAAAGTGTTTCACGCCATCATCGGGATGCTCGCTCCAGGATATCAGCTTGTCGAATTCAACCTGCTCGGGAGCGCCCCACCCCGGCGTAAAGACCACTTGCCACCGACCTTCGATCTCCATGGCCTGGGGCATCGTTTTTATATTATAAGTAATCGTTTGTCCGTCGGCCGTTTTCAGGATAAAACGTCCAGGATGGTTTGCTTTCAGGTGAAGTTGATTATCCTGCCCCAATATCAGGCTGGCCGCGGGAATCTTCACTGGATGCGGCTTGTCCAGCCCCGCCGGTTTTATATCATCGGCATTCCAAAAGGTGCTTAGGCAGGTTTGCCCATCATGGCTGACGGAAACAATCCGTTCAGACGCCGGAGCCGCCTCATCACGAAAAACGACGAACACGGAATCGGCCGCTTCGAAAGTAATGGGCAGCCGCGTCATGCCGTCTGATTCCTCGTACATCACCGCCAGTTCGATGCGTCCATCCATCGGCCACCACAATTCCGGCCGCTTGCCCGTCACGCGGAACGAACAAAGGGCCTGTTCCGGCTGACTGAGTTTGTTGGCGACAAAGTAGAAATCGGCATCATCCACGCGACGGTGGATAAAACGCAAACTCCGCATGCCGCTTTCAGTCTGATAGTCAAAATCGGGCGGCAAATTCAGTTTGGCGAAGACCTCATCGATAACCTCTTCCTCGGCAAACAGCTCAATTTCGGCGAAAATGGGAGCAATATCTCCCCACGGCGCCATTCCCATCGGGCCAAGTTCCTTAACCGCGCCCCAGCCTTCTTCCTGCGCAGCGTCGGTATTCCAATTCTCTCCCGCCGTCGGGGCGGATTGCCACTGCTTGTCCGTGCATAACTCCTCCGACCCGCCATCGGCGTAATGAATTATCAGCTTCGCCAGCAAACCGGCCGGATTGGGCGCCTGCCCCCAGTTGACGGCCTCCACCGCAATCAGATTTTTCCCCGGCTTTACATACGGCGTCAAATTCATTTCGACCAGGCGATTAAAACCATGGCCTTCATCCATCCTTCGGCCGTTGAACCAACAGGTAAACGCGTTGTCCGCATGCATCCGCAGACTGACATTGGCGACAGGTTTGTCCGCCTCGATGGTGAATATCCGCCGGAAATAACGGTTTCCCGTCGGAATCGTCATGACAGAATCGCCTTCCGGAGACCAGATCCACTGGGCCGGCTCAAACTGCTCCTTCGGCGTAGGACAGTTCCCGGCCTGCTTTTGTAATGCCGCGGACCAGAATATACGCCCTTTGCCATATTTGCGTTCGGTGAGCTGCGCCGGGGGATTTTGCGAACCCCAAAGCGTTTGGGCAAATTCCTTGGTTTCTTTATCACATTGAGGATAATTGCACAAGCTCGGTGATTTCACCGGCCGCGGCCCAACGACGGTCGCGCCCGCCTCGACCAGGTCTTTAACTTTATGAAGCAACTCCGGCGTCATCGTCTCAATCAACGGCAACGCCAGCAGCCGGTAACTCATCCCATCCGGCAGCATCAATCGGCCATCCTTCACCGTCATCCGCGTAAGCAGAACTTCAGGCGGGCACAGGTCGTAGTTGTAGCGGCTCCGGTCGCGCAGCTCATCCCGATTATCTGTATTTTTGGCGAGAAACCGCTTCTGAACGCCAATGGATTGCGGCGAGCCTTCCGCACCCAAATAAAGAACATCGGCGACAAACAATCCCTGCCGCAGCATATACTGGCAGCGCGTCAAATACGTATGCCACGGCCCGGACATGTCCCACCACGTTTGCGTGCGTTCATAATGCAGTCCCCACGGCCCCATCGCCATACCCGGTTTGACATGCAGCCACGGCTGCATGGCGTAACGATGAAACGAAAAACGATTAATCCCCTCGCAAAACGCCCAGTCGCCCATTTCCTTAATGGAGGCCGGATAAGCCTGCCAACGTTCAGCATTGGTGGCGGTAAACGCCTCAGCACTGACGATGCGTTGGCCGTACACATGCGCTGAAGAAGTCATCTCCCGGCTGGTAAAACTGAATCCATAGGGCTTCCCGCCCCAAAACCACCACGTCCAGAATTCGCCCATCGGCTCATCCGCCCGCCCGCCGTAGGCCAGTTCATCGCATGGGCAGGAGGTGTACCCTTCGATACTCAGCCGCAGGCCGCTTTGGTTAGCCAGCTCGCGCAGATGCCCGGCGTAATTATCAATCAATAATTCGGAAATCGTCTGGCGCAGGTCCCAAAGAAATCGCTCCGAGGCCTCCCGGCTGTCGATAATGTATCCCGTCACCACCGGCAGCATGACTATCGGGTCGTAGCCGCGGCGTTGAATAAACTCCGCGCGAAAGTCCGCCGTCCAGTTTTGCACGCCGACTTCCCAACTGCCGATATGCGTGGTGGTAAACGATTTTCCCGCCAGTTCCCCGGCGTCATCGGCAAGTTTTTTGATGAAACCGTTAAAGTGCGCCTCCACCGCTTTCTTGCTGAGCTTGTCGCATTCCCAGCCGCACCCGCCCGCCGGCGCAGGATGATTTTTCTTGCCGGTGAGGGTATGCCCCAATCGCAGCACAATCCAATCCCCCTCGGGCACATCCCATGTTAATTTTCCATCCGGCGCCATCTTATCCGTTAAATCCATGATTTGCCGACGGTCAATTATCTCTTCCCGCTTCGGCTCCGGCCAGTTCACCCTTGTCGGCAGCAAACTCGACCGCCCCATATATAAAAAGTCCGTCGTCTGCTGCACGCTTTTATAGACCACATTATCAATTCGGGCATTCCCCTGCGGCGCAGGAAACGCCAATACCCGCACCTCGCGATAGTAATCACCAACAATCGGCGGCGCCGGCAGAACAACCTCTTCCGGCTTGGGCCCATGCAGCGATGTTTGCGTCCAAACCAGTTTCTGCATGGCCAGTTCCGGGGCAATCCACGGCCCGCCGCTGCCGGCCCAGCCGGCGTCATTACTCATGTCGATGACCAGTCCCAGCCGTTGTGCTTCGCGAACGGCGTGCAAAAATAAATCCCGCCACTCATCCGACGCGAACCCCACCGGCCCGGCCGGCGCCCGCTCATCGTCCACCTCCACAATCAACACCCCGCCAATACCGACGCGGGCCATCGCCTCCAGGTCGGCGGTAATGCCTTCGCGGTTGATATTCCCGTTAATCCACTCCCAATTCACCCACGGGCGGGCGTCATCCGGAGGAGAAATAAAATTCCGTTCCAACCCGGTTTGAGCCAATCCCGCCCAAGGCGAAACCATAATGACGGCGATAATCGTTATAAAAACAACCACGATGGATGATGTTTTAGCCATTGCTTTTTCCTATAGATTGGGTGATGTTCTCCTGTGTTACCGGTACCGATTTCCCTATAAGGTTCCATCGGCACAGCCATATTTTATCCAACTATTTCCCCAAAACAAGACAAACAAAAAGGTGAAATGTTCAAATATAAAAACAGCGTTTTTAAATTAGCGCATAAAAAAACCTCCACCGTAATGCCGCCGTCTGGGATTTTTGAGAACCCATGATTTCAAAGTGGGTAATCAGTAGCTTGAAT
>JAFGBA010000028.1 GCA_016933395.1 Sedimentisphaerales bacterium
AAATAACTGTACCATTCATCCCGTGCCCAATCGAGCACCCGAGGATTATGGCGAAACGGTGGTGCGGCACAATTGCAGGCGCAAGCAGCAATACGCGCATCATAGGCGGCCAGAAAAATGGCTCCATGTCCGCCAAGTGAATGCCCGGCCACACCGATACGATCGGGAGCCACTTCCGGACGGGTTAAAAGCACATTAACGGCTATGCTATGTTCGTAAGTGAATTTCCCGACCGCCGTCCAGTGCGGATGTTTGGTGTAGAATTGCGTGGTGTCGAAGGGTTTTTCGGGCGGGATGCGATGGCCGGCGACGAAATGATCGGGAGCAATAACGACGTAACCGCGCCGAACAAGGTGATCGAGTAAGGCCTTTTCAGGATTATCCTCCAATCCGGCCAGCCGTTCTTTGCCGCGAGGATAGGTTCCGTGCAGGGTGACAACAGCCGGCAACGGCCCCGGTCGATGGTTAGGTATGGCCAGAAATGCATGCGCACGTTCATCAGCCTCAACATTATAACTAACCAGCAAGCGGGTATAGAGACCTTCGACGTCGATGTTTTGCTCAATCTTCAAGTCCAGCGGCGGTATAGCCGGTTTACAATCGTCCCTTAGCAATTCCAGAAACCGGCAACGATAATCCTCCTTGCGTTTTTGCCACTGAGCCGACGTGGATACACCATCAAGCAGATCATCCCACGTGCTAACCAATTCCGGCGGCTGCGTAAGTCTGCGGACCCGGCGGTCGCGCGGCACGCCGCGCCGGCGGTCGCGATAGTTCAGATACGGTTGAGCACACCGTTGCAAAACGCGTTTGAATATATCGGTGTTCATATAACACCATGTTAAGGAAATACCGAAAAATGTCCAGATGAGACAACAGCCATACTGTATCATCATATCCGTAAGAGCTTACGGTATTTCACCGTCTAACGCCGGATTAATATGGTTACTCCACTGAGAAATAATATCTGCATGAATAAAATCAAAGTCATTTCGACTATGATTCCGCAGGTGGAAGGTGGTCAAAATTATGTCGGACAGCATAATCACCTTTTCTTTCTTGCGTGGGCCTACCTCTGAAGCTACCCTTTCCATTCGAGTACAATTTATTCATTTTCATTTTTTTTCGCGTTAAATTCCGCCCCCACTATCTGACTTAAGGGTGATGATGACCATAGGCGAGCAAACAACTTTGGTAGAAAACGCTCAAAACGGCTGTCAAACCAGCCTGAATCGTCTTGCCGAAGGTATTCGTCCTCGACTGGAACAATATGTTTATCGCCTGACACTGGATCGCCAACTGACCCAGGATGTGGTGCAGGAGACCTTGACAATTATGGTAAAAGCACTGGGAAAACTTGAAAAAACGGATCGATTCTGGCCATTTTTGCGGAAAATCGCGCTTTACAAGGCCCGCGACGCTCAAAAAGCCGAAATCCGTCGGCGCGATGTGCATGACCGACTCACACCGCCGACGATAGTCGAAGATAATCATCTCGCCGAACAAATCAACCGCGAGTTAAAGGAAATCGTCGTCCATTCCATGCAGGCCCTTCAGCCGGACCATCGTCAGGTGCTTACTCTAAGATGTTATGAAGAAATGGATTATAGTGAAATCGCTGCTGTAATGGACCGCAGTCCGTTTGCGGCGCGGATGCTATTTGTCCGTGCGAAAAAGGCCCTGCAAAAACAGTTGGCTCGCCACGGCGTGCGTAAAGCCACCTTACTGACGGCTTTAATTATTTTCGGCAAGATAACCGCCACATCCGAGGCTGCGGCCGCGGGGACGACGGTTGCCGCCGGATCGCTTAAAGCAGGGGTGACGGCCGGTATCCTTGCCGCGTTCATGACGAAGATTGCGGCAATGGTTCTGATGGCCGCCACAATTATGGGCGGCGGATTGACGCTATGGAAGATCACACCGAGCAATTCCCCAGGTGCGGTTACACCGGCGGGTCAGGCGATTCAGCCGGCGAAAGCGGATTTTTTGAGTTCCGCCGGTTTAACGCCTGTGGAAAGTTGGTTTTATTTTCCTTCCGGGCCTCAAGGTCCGGTCTTGCGACGGCTATCGGCCCGGCGAGACGGCGGCGAGGAGGCCTTTTGCCGATGGGTCTATGACGGGGCAACCAGCCGCTGTTGTGATCCCGCTAGTGGGTGCGTTTATATCCTCAATTGCAATCCATTACGCCCGGACCTGAGCGTCACCCGGCTGCCCGGCGACGGTTGGGAATTAACCCGCCGCCTGGACCAAATCGAAGGCCGAAATACGGTTTTGCCCGCCCGGGTCGAAGAAAAAGCAGGCTTGTGGTGCATCGCCGATTATACCGCCCCGACAAATCAACCTCGCGAAAGGTGGACCATCACCCAGCGCAGCAACCTGCCGCTGGAAGATTGCTTCCGCCATCCCTGGGCGGTGGACGTGCGGGAAATTGATAAACGCGATGAGGCCCATCGGCGAGGCCGGACATTTTTCACCGTTACCGGCGAGATCAATGAACAAAATGTTTCCGGTCGCGGTTATATGCCGCTCAACGCCGCCATGGCGCAACATAAACGTCCATGGATTGAATTAACTGTCGGCGGCGCTTCGGTTAATGCAAATTTCACCGGCCTGGGCCGACCCTGGACGGGGCTGCATACGATTGACACCATCCGCCGAGACGTCGCCCGCTGCGGCTATACCTTCACCACGAAGTTACTGGATGATTCCCACGCCAGCATCGAAATCACCAACGCCATCATTTACCTCACCTACACCGTCAACCTAAATAAAGACCTCCTCGAATCTATCGACATGACCGACTCAAACGGCCAAAACCTCGGCCGCCTGGATTTCAATTATACCGAAACAATCGACAACCCCGATACCTCAAATAACTCCCGGCCGGAGTATGAAACCTCGTCGCCACATAAATTGTGGCTGCGAAATCTTGTGTCTGAAAAATAAACATACGGCGAAACGCCGCGAAAGGAGACAATTGTGAAAACGGTTCAATCTACAAGGAAATGGATGACTACCGGCGTTATATTCATGGCGTTATGTATCCCGATCACACAATGTCAAGCGGATGTACAAATTTATTATAACGAAACTACCTGGCAGACGGCGCTGAGCGAATTGGGTTATTTTGTCTATGAAACGTTTGACACCACCGCGGCTAACATGGTTCTAGCTGATGAAGTTTCAACTCCGCCGGGCTATAATGAGAATCTCGGTCGTTTTTTGACATTCCCCAAATCAGCAACGGGACTGGATTGTTCGTTTATGCTTGAAGCCATTGAAACAGGAACCGGTGAGGGATTTATTTACGATCCAGAGGGCTTTGTTGCATCCGGTCATGAAAATTCTCTGGCGGTTGGCGATGGCCATACCGGACGAAACAACGATGATTTCACCGTGACTTTTTCGGATTGTCCCTTTATCCATGCCTTTGGATTTGATTTGCTGGAAAATGATAATTTTAATAATCAAGATGACGATATTCTTTATGTTTATGACACGTTGGGGAATTTACTGGCTACATTTCCAGATATTCCAGAAGGGCCTGGGGCTCAATTTGTTGGAATTGTTTCTGACGTTGAAATTGGATATATAACGTTTGATGAAGGCAATGATCTGGATAATATCGCCATCGCCAAGTTTCGCTTTTCCAAACTTGGTCCTCATTGCACAATAACGCTTAACTCAGGTTGTGAATTGAATGGTCAGCCGGTGGATGTGGAATATTATAATATAGACGTTGTTGCAGGCGAAGAGATAAGTGGCTGTGTGAATATTCACGTAAACAGCAGTTATTCCGGCAGCGCAGTTGTTACACTATGCAGAACCCATACATGGGATCAGCGTGAGAACAATCCTGTATATATTCAAAGCATATCGCCGGGTGATCATGATATTACACTGCCTATTTCTGGTCTATTCGCATCGATTGAACCTGGAACCTACCACATTATAATTGCCGCTTCAGGGGAGTACCATGAGGATCAAATCTGCTCCGCGACCAATTGGTCAACCGGAGCGCCGGTATGGAACGATGGTAATGATTTAGGATGGGACTGGAATACAGAACAATTCCAAGCAGCCCGAGATTGCGGCGTAGTGCTCAATGATTTATTGTGGCCTTCAGGTTATGCGCTCTATCCTTATGGCGCTACTTGGATTGAAGTCAATGTTCATGACGCATACCACGTCGATACTTATGGTGGCAGCGATAGTAATAGGGGCTTTAGTAAACCAACGGCATTCAAAACAATTCAGAAGGCGATTCAAACTGCCGGCAATAAAGCAAAAGTTATTGTCTGGCCCGGTGAATACGCCGAAGACATTGACTTCATGGGCAAAGCCATCACCGTCAAAAGCGCCGCCGACGCCGCCCATATCACCGCACCCGGCACCGTGGCCGTAACCTTCGACAGCGGCGAAGGGCCGGATACGGTCTTTGAGAACTTCGTCGTGCGCGACAGCGTCATCGGCATTCGCTGCATCGCCTCCTCGCCTACTATTCGCAACGTCACCGTGGTGGATAATATCCAGGGCATCGTCGCCGAAGCCGCCGCCGCTCCTGATATCAACCATGCGATCGTGTGGGATAACGTTGGTTCTGATCTTTCAGACGCCAGCGCATCCTATTCCTACACACCCGATAACCTTGATGGTTTCGCACAAGCCTGGTCCGCAGGCACGTATCAGAGTGCTTTTGATTCTTCTGGTCGCCTGTTCGTAGCTAATGGACTGCAGGACAGAGTAGAGATATTCGACACAAGTGGAAACCTCTTGGACACCATTGATAGCTCCGACATTCCCGGCGACTCATTCACCTTCCCGGCCGGTATCGCAATTAGCCCGCTTGGCTATCTCTATGTGGGTGATATTGGCAACACCACCCCGGCACTCGGCGGTGAGCGCATCTATCAGTTCACGCTGGACGGTACGTTTATAGCTGAGGTTGGCCAAGGTCAGTTTACTCAGCCCGAGTGCATTGCCACCGACCAATCAGGAAACCTCTACATCACCGATTACTTCGGTAATAATGCCAAGAAGCTGGACAGCTCAGGTGCTTTGATTAGCACGATCGCCACAGGCTTGAATGCCCCGGTTGGCATTGCGGTGGATACTGACGGAATCGTGTATATCGCCGACCACCTGAACAACACCATCCGTAAGTATTCCAGCGTTGATAGCATTAACTACACGCAAGTAGCTAGTTGGGATGGTACTGGGACGGATGCTGGACAATTGTCCGGTCCTTGCGAATTGGCATTGGATGGCATGGGTCGTATCCTAGTCGCTGATAGTGCGAATGATCGCATTGTGGTGTTCACGACCAATGGTGACTACGTTACTCAAATGGGCAGGGAAGGCAGTGGTCTGGGTCAGTTCAATCAGCCGTGGGGGTTGGAAGTGGATGATGCGGGTAACGTCTATATTGGTGACGAGTTGAATCAACGTATCCAAAAGCTTGCGTTCCCACAGTTCGTTGACCCAACCAACAACGACTTCCACCTCCGCAGCCAACGTGGCCGCTATATGCCGCACCCGACCGATCCCAACGATCCGGGATTATGGGTGCTGGATACGGTCAGCAGCCCGTGCATCGACGCCGGCGATCCGAACCTGAATCCATCAACGGAGCCGATGCCCAACGGCGGGCGGATCAATATCGGCGCCTATGGCAGCACCATCTCGGCCTCCATGAGCGAATGGCCGCTTAAACACGACAGTGACCAAAATGGTATTGTAAATCTGGCTGATTTCGCGGTCTTGAGCGAAGAATGGCTTAATACCTTGCCGTGGGTCGAATGAAGACGAGGATATATGGCGGGCGCGCCGATCGAAAGGTCGGGCGCGTTCGCTTTCTTTAAAAATATGTGGATTTATAAGCCCCTGACGACAGTCAGGGGACGAACGGATACGACGTAGTTGAATGCACACGGCGTTCGACCCCGTATTGTCATCCGGGGCTTAGCCCCTGGCGATAGTCCGCGGGCAGGATGCCCGCGACACCATTTTTGTCTTGACGGCCCCGGCGAACCGGGGTATATGGAAAATACTTTTCCCGGAGACGCCGCCTTTTGCTGTACCGGTCGGCAGAAAGGTTTGTTGGATGAGAAACGAGCGAAAGGGCTTCACGCTTATTGAGCTGTTGGTGGTTATTTCCATCATTTCCCTTCTTTTATCCATTCTCTTGCCGGTATTAAGCCGTGCCCGCTTGATTGCACAAAAATCCCTGTGTTTGGCCACTACCGGCAAATACGCTAAGGCTCAACAGACTTATGCCGCTGACAATAAAGATTATTTTTCCTCGACTGTTGCAAAAACAAATCCATTTGGCGATACCGACACGCCTATGGAGCCTGACACATATATCCCCTATTTTAGTCCGTACAATGCTTGCGTGTTTGATTATCTGGATGGTTATATAAATCCCTGCGATTTATTGTGCCCCATGACGCCTCGCTGGCACCCCTATTATGAACTGGCCTGTAAAATGAAGGTTGAGTTTAATAATCCTGAAGATGACCCTGTGAATCCTAGACCGAATTATTGGGACCGCGACGCTTTATTCGGGCCTTATTGTTTATGGAACGATTACACGGCCTATCGCGAATCCAACAAGCCTTATAAGGGTCCCCAAAGATCGTTCTGCCGTGGCAACCAACTGCTCATTTCCGATGTTGTCATCTATGATTGGTGGTTCTCTCGGTTGTACGGGCAGAGCCCCGTATGTAAAAGTTCCGAGCCTGTTAATGATTGGGGAAAACGACAAAGACACCTCAATCATGGCGATTGTTATTACAGTGAAAAGGTAGATAGTCTCGATGATGTCAAAGACCTGAAGGCGTCCCCTTCCACGGCATATGCCGACGGCAGCGCCAAAAAAATTGATTTAAAGGAAACAATAAGTGTTCAGGTATTCAGCGAAAGTATAAATTCTAATCAGCCCAACCCTGCCACGGGTTTTTATTTCATACCCTTCCCCTGATTTTTCCACGACCGCTCCAATCCCAAGACGATCAATCATAACTCAATATTATCGCCCGGTCTCCTTTTGTGCCGCATTATAGCCCTGGGCGAGACAACGGTTCACCTTGACCACGCCGGCGTTGAGGCGAGCGAAGGGGTAATCAGGCGTGATCGATGGTAAGGCGTTCGCTTCGGCCTGGGTGCGGATGATCGCCCCGGCGGGAACATAGCGATGGGAGGGAACCTCCACGCCCATCACCAGCGACCGAGGCATTTGACGATTCGCACCACGTCGGCCGGGGTAAGCTTGGTGTCCTGCATAAGCGAGCCTTGCCGTTGACTGAAGCGCCGGCCGCAGGTTTTGCAATACAGCCGGCGAATGGCCTTGCCTTTGCCCATCCGCTCGGCCACGGAAAGGTTGCCGGCGTCGAAGCGGTTGAAATCGGCGCAGTCGCCGTTGGGACAGGCGAAAAAAGACAACGGGAGTTCATCGGATGTCCCGGCGCTATCCTTGGCATGGGGAGAGTTGGGCATAATCGGCCTCCTTGCCTTAGGTGTTCATTTTTCCCATAAGACATCGGCAAAAAAGGCCGAACATACTCAATTTCACTCTTTTTCCTTACCAATATCATGAGGCAGTATCTGGAATTTTCTTTGCAGTAAATTTATAAATACCAAAGGTTACGAACTTTTGTTTCCAGGAAATGATATGGATTTCGCAAATATTATTTTGACTTTTGATTTTTATCGAGTATATTGCAGGTACATTGCGGGGTAATGTGGACCCCGGGTGTAATTCATCAATAGACACATTCGCTTGCAGTTTCGGGGCGGGTGTGCCGTAGGACCAGATGAGCACGCCGATGTTTTGCGATACCGGCGTGTGGGAGGCAGTTGTGATACGGCCGGATACGGGTTAAGCGTCGGCGGATTCCTTCACTTACCTCTTATCCTCTAATATAGCGCGCGTGG
>JAFGBA010000244.1 GCA_016933395.1 Sedimentisphaerales bacterium
ATGATTACCGAAGATATGGATGATTACAGCGGCGCCAAAACGATCATCATCAACAACGCCGTATTTATGTCGGAGGCGGAAGTTGACAGGATTCACCATTTTGTCGCGGGTGGCGGCACGTTAATCGTCACGGGCATGACATCCTATTATAACAAAGAAGGGCAAACATCCGGCGATTTCGCCTTGAAAGATGTTTTCGGCGTTTCTTACAGCGGCAAAAACGCCAAAAAAATCAGCTACCTGGTTCCTCGCGTTGGCGAGATGGTTGCATGTCATTCCCCCGGAGCTCTTGTGGAGGCCGCCACTGCCGAAGTGTTGGGCAACGTGGCGGAACCTGAATTTGAAATCTTCGACGCCGATCATTACGCTTCGATTCACAGTAATCCTCCTGGACCAACAGGGCAACATGCCGGGCTGACCCTCAATTCGTTTGGCGAAGGGAAATGCGTTTACCTCTATAGTTCGCTGTTAGCTCTGCAACAGCACGCCCAACAATCTTTTGGCCAGGCTTTGTTCAAGGAACATATAAATACAGATTTGACGGTTCACTCCAACGCACCGCGATGCGTGGAAGTAACCCTCCTTAAAAGCACCCAAAAAGAAGCTTATCTGGTTTGCCTGGTAAACTACCAGGCGGAATTGCCGAATGTACCGATTTATGATCTGACCGCGACGGTAAGGCTGCCCGAACCGATGGCAATAAAATCCTGTCGCCGGGTATCCGATGGTAAAGAGATTAACTGTCAAATCGAAGAACAAAAGGTTACAATACAATTGTCGCGGCTTGACGTCGTGGAAATGATAGAATTATTGTAAATTGTAACCGTTCGCGGTAAGGTTAGCCCCTGACGAGAGTCAGGGGTCGAATGGGCAAGATGCACAAAAACGCACAGGGCGTACGACCCCCAACTACCGTTGGGGGCTGAGGTAAATGATAACCGTGAACGGTTACTGTAAATTTAATGGAGGATAGCGCCATGTCTGGAAACATCGCTTCTAAGGCCATAGATCAAGGGAATGGCATTATCCGACTCGCTCCGAATTGGGTTCCCCGTTCATTTTGTATCCCCGGGCGGAGAATCAAACTGCACCCTGACGATTATTATGCGCTGGGCGGTGAGCGCGGAGGCATTGATGAAAGGTGGTTTTCCTCGACCACACCGGCCGATAACGGCCCGCTGACGTCTCCGAATGAAGGTTTAAGCTTCATTGTGTTTAAGGACGGAAACAACGTAGAGCAGATGCTTCTTCGGGATGCCGTCGGTGAGCTTAAAGGACAACTTATTGGCGACCGACTCTGGAATGCGTATGGAAAATGGCCGATGTTTTCCAAGTTTTTCGATAACAAGGGCGCATTGCCTCACCACATCCACCATCGTGACCACCACGCTGAAAAGGTCGGGCAGATGAGTAAGCCCGAAGCATATTATTTTCCAACGCAGCTCAATAACTATGGTGCGGATTTTCCCTACACCTTCTTTGGGCTTAAACCAGGCACAACCAAAGAACAGGTTCGTCAGTGCCTGGTTGATTTTACCAAGGGTGACAATAAACTAACGGATTTATCGATTGCTTACAAGCTTGAGCCCGGCACCGGATGGGATGTGCCGCCGGGCATCCTGCACGCGCCGGGCAGCTTGTGCACCTATGAACCTCAAAAGGCGTCTGATGTCTTTGCGATGTATCAGTCACTGACAGGTGATCAGGTGGTGCCGGCCGAGTTATTATGGAAAGATACGCCGGATGACAAAAAGGGAGACTTTGATTATCTCATTGAGGTTATTGATTGGGAGAAGAATATCGACCCCCATTTTGCCAGTAATCATTTCATGATGCCCAAACCGGTTAAACCACTCGAGGCCATGCAATCAGAAGGATATATCGAAAACTGGATAAGCTACAAGTCAACGGCTTACAGCGCCAAGGAACTAACCGTTTTACCCGGCCGCAAAGTTACGATAAAAGACAGTGCCGCCTATGGCATGATTATGATGCAGGGGCATGGAAAAATAGGCGTCTGGGAGATCGAGACGCCGGCGCTGATAAGGTATGGTCAACTTACCAACGATGAATTTTTCGTCAGTGAAGCTGCCGCCCAGACAGGGGTCACAATTTCGAATTATTCGAGTTGCGATCCCCTGGTTATGCTAAAACACTTTGCCGCCGACAATCCTGACCTTGTGATAGATGTATAAAATGCGCTATAACATTTAATCAACCAAAACTATAAGTAAATAACGAGTATGAGAAACAATCATTTCGCGGTTTGACGTCGTCAAGCGCTGCGCAGCGGATTCGTTCGCCCGCTTTAGTAACATGCTCTTCTATAAAGCAGCGCCAACCTTGTAACACGTTTTCTTATATCATAACTATGCTGGTAACGTTGAACACGGGCCTAAGGTTTGGATAGCAAGGGGAGCAAGAGGGTAGTTGTCAAGAAGTCGGCGGAGATCAGCGGTAGTAACGGCGCAGATGGCGGTAATTTCGTCTGCGAGAGGGCGATACTCTCGACGATAGACCCAGCCAAATCCCAGCGGCACGAGCCGGCCCATGGGCAATTCGCCGTGCAGGGTGGCGCGAGAGGCGATTTTATTCTTGGCGGCGTCCAGTTCCTGTTCGGTAACACCATCTTTAACAATGTCGGCATAAACACGACGAATCGTTTCCAATACGCGAGATGTCTGTTCGGGATCGCAACTAACGTAAGTATAATAGACGCCGGCGCCATCCATGGAATCGTAATCCATGTCGGCGCTGTCGGCGAGGGCGGTATCAATCAATTCCCAATATAGCCGCGAACCACTGTCATCGCCGAGAACATACGATAGGATATTGGCGGGATAACGCAACA
This sequence comes from Sedimentisphaerales bacterium, assembly GCA_016933395.1. Lineage (GTDB taxonomy): Bacteria > Planctomycetota > Phycisphaerae > Sedimentisphaerales > SM23-30 > JAFGBA01. The sequence continues at coordinate 2,852 of JAFGBA010000244.1, forward strand.
GGTCTTGTTCCGAGGGAGCGGGACACACCAGGCATAAATGCTGACGTTGGAGTTTGGCGTCATGTCGGACATCCGTCGCACCTGTACCGGTGACGGTGCTAAGCGGTCGCTTCGACTGCATCGAAGGCCAGGAACCGCATAATTCTTTTGCCTGAGCAATCAACGACGGCCAATCCAACCGACCTGTGCAGGCCAATACGATATTATCCGGCGCATATCTGCGATTAAAATAATCGCGCATTTGCCCGGCCGTTAACGCCGTGATGGATTCATTGCTTCCCAATACAGTATGGCCGCAACAATGATCACCGAAATGAAGTTTGCGAGCATGATCAATAATATCGAAATGAGGCAGGTCTTTATACATGGCGATTTCTTCAAGAATAACGCCTTTTTCTATCGTAAAATCATCATCCCGCAGCGCCGGCCGCATCAGATCCGCCCATAACGCGAGAACTCGCTGTTGATATTCAGGCAGCACGGCGGCGAAATAAACGGTGTTTTCCTCGGTGGTAAAAGCGTTGTACTTGGCGCCCATCTCGTCGAATTCGAGATTAACTTCCAAAGCAGACCGCTTATCCGTTCCCTTAAAAAGCATATGTTCCAGAAAATGGCTCACTCCGCTGATGTCGGCCGTTTCATCCCGCGCGCCGGTTCGCACAAAAAAACCCAATGCCAGCGACCGCGCATGATTGGAAACTTCGCCAATAATGGTTAAACCGTTATCCAGTTGCGTTTGCTTGAATTCCAAAGTGACATTCCTTTTAAGGTATTTGCAATTGTTTAGGCCCGATGGTCGCCACGGTCATCGGTTCAGGTCGATGTTCCTGGGCGAAGGCAACAACGTCATCAAGAGAAATAGCATTAATGGCGGCTTCAAATTCATCCAGGCTGCGAACCCGGCCGAGATGGTAATAATCCCTCGCTGCGGCCGCGGCACGCGCCGTGGTGGCTTCACCCTGCATAATCAGGGACGCCCGTAAACCAACTTTGGCCCGCTCTAACTCTTCCGGAGCAATACCGTCGGCCAAACTACGCAACTCCCCTACCGTCACATCCAGGGCTTCCTGCGCCTTGTCAGGCGAACTACCGACATATCCCTGCACCGCACCCGTCGGGCCGATAACCTGATGGCCGACGGAAACGCTATAGCATAATCCCCGTTTTTCCCGGACTTCAGTGAAAAGACGACTACCCATCCCGCCACTCAGCACCCCCACCGCCGCCAAACCGCTAAAAAATGATACATCATTATATCCTACCGAGGGATACATCAGGCCGATATGCACCTGGGCGCCTTGATTGGTCTGATGGACTGATTTTGCCGGAACTTCTGCGAAATTCAAGGACGGCGCTTCAGAACCTGTCCAGTCGCCAAAAGCGTTCTGAACCGTACGCCGCAATTGATCAAAATCCACCTTACCTGCTACGGCTAAAATAGCGCTACGGGGTGAAAAAAATTGCTGAAACTGCTTGCGAGTTTCATCAAGTGATAAAGTTTGCAAATGCTCAAACATGCCGGGGCTGGGATGGCTCCACGGCGCGGGCAAATAGGCGGTATGCGTCAAAAGACCTATCTTCTGCCGAGGGTCATCTTCCATTGAAGCCAGCGATTGCAAAGCCAAAGCTCGGCTGGTATGAAAGTCAGTCTCGTTTAAATGCGGCCGCTGAAGAACATCAGCGTATAAACCGAGCGCCTCGTAAAGATTATCACCCAGCAAAGCCCCGCTGAAAATCGTATGGCTTGTGCCGATATTTTCCTGGCGTTGCAGGCCAAGACTGTCCAAACGGTCGCTGAGAGTCCGATTGTCAAATTCCCCGGCGCCCTTGAAAACCAGTTCCGCCAGCACGGTAGCGGCTCCCAGCCGGTCCGGTGGATCATAAGCCGCACCGCACCGTACCATTAAGGAAAACGCCGCACTGGAAACTTCGGCCATTTTTACCCCCACCAGCGTCATGCCGTTGGCCAGTGGTTCGATTAAAACATTATTATTGTTCGCCATAAACCCTTTCCCATAGGTTGGTTAGAACATTCAACTATTGACCATATTGTATCGCCCCATACAAATTTGAAAAGCCTTAAAAGTATTTGCCCACCAGCAAGTCAAGTTTTTTTCTTACTTCCGGAGCAACGCGGCTTTTATCCGACCAGATGGCCAGTTCCAGGGCTTTATGGTGTTCACAGGATTTAGCCAGAAGTTCCCCGGCGGTGGCAACTGCGGAGCGAATAAGCGTAATGGCATTTTCGGTGGCGGCGTTCAAATTGGCGATGATTTCAGCCATAAGGCTGTGTTTATCGACGTCGCCATTGTGTTCCCGCCAGCAATCGTAATCCGTCGGCAGCGCCACGAGGGCGTAGCACATCTCGGCCTCACGGGCAAGTTTGGCCTCGGGCATGCAGGTCATCCCGATAAGGTGCCCCCCCATTTGTCGATGCAGCAATGATTCTGCACGGGTGCTGAATTGAGGCCCTTCCATGCAAACGTACGTGCCTGCACGATGGACCGTGGGCCGGTCGGAAGCACCTCCGGTAAAAAGCTTTTTGGCCGTGGACAGTAAATGCGCCCGTAACTGCTCGCAGAAGGGATAGGCGAAATCAACATGGGCGACCAGACCCGCATCGAAAAATGTTTTGTCCCGTTTGTAGGTGCGGTCAATAACCTGGTCGCATATAACCAAATCCCGCGGGGCAATATCTTCAACCAGCGCTCCGGTCGCGGCGCTGGCAATAATATGCGTAACTCCCAGTTGTTTGAGGGCATAGATATTTGCCCGATATGGTATGGCCGAGGGATTTAAAAGATGGCCTGGACCATGACGAGAGATAAAGGCAATGGGCACGCCATCCAATTCCGTCGTTACGATTGGGCCGGAAGGTTTGCCAAACGGGGTATCTGCAAAATGCTCCTTTCCTTTCGTTTGCGCCGCCAGAGCCGCCCCAAGTCCACTGCCGCCGATAAGTCCAATGCGTCCTTTTGCTTGTGCCATACAAAGCTCCATCATAACAGATATAATAAATTCAGTAACTTCTTAACCATTGGGCACTTGAAAGCAGGCCCATGACCGTTATAATTTGATGTTTTGAAATCAGCAAGGATTTTCAAAAATTATGAAAGAAAACCACCGACATCATCCGCTGTTGACCGAACTTAAGGCCCATGCGCCCTTTACGCTTTTCGGGTCGTTGTTGGGTGTCATATTCATGCTATCCTTACGACATGTGCTAAGCGGCCACCGGGGGGAAATAATGTTCAATATTTTCCATCCGGCCCACGTATTACTTAGTGCTCTGGTTACCACGGCTTTATTTCGAATCCATAGTAAAAAGACGGGTTTTATTGTTTTATTAATTGTTGGCTGGGTGGGTTCGGTAGGCGTCGCCACAATCAGCGACAGTGTAATTCCCTACGCAGGCGAGTTGATATTGGGTTTTAAGGTTAATCCCCACGCTCATGGTGGCGAACATGCCCATGAAGCGGCTTCCATTAACGAACATGAACGCCATGATGACGATGCCGCAGATTTGATGCACACCGAAGATCATACCAAGCCGGGAATTCACATCGGTTTTATTGAAAGCTGGTACATTGTCAATCCCGCCGCGATTTTAGGTGTTTTATTGGCAATGGCCTGGCCGCATACAAAATTTCCTCATGCCGGACATGTCCTATTGAGTATCTGGGCATCCCTATCTCATATCCTCATCGCTATCGGCAGCGAGGTAAGCATAGGGCAATGGGTGGGAATTTTCCTGTTTTTGTTCCTGGCGGTATGGCTGCCCTGCTGCTTTAGCGACATCGTTTTCCCGATGCTGCTGATTAAAGATCCATCGCAACGCCCTACATGCTGTCATCATCATTAAAATGAGCCTCCGCCAGCACAACTGGAACCGTCAGGAAACCGCCGAAACCCTCGGCATCAACCGCACCATCCTCTCAAAAAAATGAAATACTACAACCTCGAAGCCGACCCGGTGGCGTAGAACTAATACCACCTCGTTGGCACAAAGAATTATACCAGTATGATGCCGACGATACTTTTAATATCCCGAATTTCTTATTTCTCCCCCAGCCAATACTCTGCCATAATACCTAAGTCTGCCGGATCAACCGTGCCTGATTCATCCAGGTCGGCATAGCCGCAGGCGGCGGGGTTAGCTATGCAATCACTTTCCAGCCAGTTCGCGGCCATAACCGCTACATCAACCAAGTCCACACCATCCGGACATGCCAAATCACCTGTGGTAAATTCCCATCGCAACCGCGGATAGTCCACACCATCGACACACATCCGCCAGATATCTTCAGCACCAATGGTTGTTTCACCCATAAAATCCCAACCTACAAAGCGTATTTGCTGTTTCATTGCACTTTCAGTTAATGGACTACCTATTCCATTATCGGGACCGGCAGTATTAAGAAAATAACATGCGTTTATGCTACCATCTCCTGCATTACCTCCACAAAAACCACCGACATAATTATCACCCATTACCAGACCCGTGGAATAACAATGATTAATCTCGCTCAAATTATGACCACATAAACCCCCGACATAATCATTACCGTTTACGGAGCCTTTTGCATAACAATTACTGATACTCCCCTTGCTGCTTAAACCACATAAGCCGCCAACGTATTCATCACCAAAAACGGAA
>JAFGBA010000245.1 GCA_016933395.1 Sedimentisphaerales bacterium
CCGACGAACATGAAGGCGGATTCGGGGTATTCATCCCACTTGCCGTCGCAAAGCTCCTCGAAACTGCGGATGGTGTCTTCGAGTTTGGTGTACTTGCCCTGCATCCCGGTGAAGGCTTCGGCCACGAGGAAGGGCTGGCTGAAAAACCGCTCGATCTTGCGGGCGCGGGCGACGGCGAGTTTGTCTTCCTCCGATAACTCATCGACGCCGAGGATAGCGATGATGTCCTGCAAGTCGCGATAGCGCTGCAAAATCTCCTGCACCCGCCGGGCGATGCGATAATGGCGGTCGCCCACGATGCGCGGGTCGAGAATGCGGCTGGTTGACTCCAGCGGATCCACGGCTGGATAGATACCCTTTTCCGCGATCGACCGCTGCAAATTCACCGACGAATCCAAATGGGTAAAGGTCGTCGCCGGAGCGGGATCAGTATAGTCATCAGCCGGCACATACACCGCCTCAATGCTGGTGACGGCACCCTTTGAGGAACTGGCGATGCGCTCCTGCAACTGCCCCATCTCCGTCCCCAGCGTCGGCTGATACCCCACGGCTGAAGGCATTCGGCCCAACAGGGCGCTCACCTCAGAACCGGCCTGGCTGAAACGGAAAATATTATCGATAAACAGCAGTGTATCGGCCCCTGTCTCGTCGCGGAAGTATTCCGCCATCGTCAGGGCCGTTAGCGCTACTCGCAGACGTGCTCCCGGCGGCTCGTTCATCTGGCCAAAAACCATTACAGTCTGATCCAGCACGCATTTGCCCGTATCGCCGATCATCGCTTCCTGCATTTCCAGCCACAAGTCGTTGCCTTCCCGAGTGCGCTCGCCTACGCCGGCGAAGCACGAATAGCCGCTATGAAACGTCGCCAGCCGGGCGATAAGTTCCTGAATAATGACGGTTTTACCCACCCCGGCCCCGCCAAAGAGGCCACACTTGCCGCCGCGAACCAACGGACACAGCAAGTCAATCACCTTCACACCGGTCTCAAAAAGTTCGGTTTTGGGTGACAAGTCAACAAACTCCGGCGGCGGCGCGTGGATGGGACGATGCTGCTCGGCCTTCACTTCGCCGCGATTATCAATCGGTTTACCCAGTACATTAAAAATCCTCCCTAAAGTGGCAGGCCCAACCGGAACCGTTACGGGCGCACCGGTGTCACTAACTTCCATACCGCGTACTATACCATCCGTTACTCCCAAAGCTATTGCTCTCACCCGACCGCCGCCAAGATGTTGCTGAACCTCGCCCGTTACCGATAGTGAATGCCCATTCATTTGGGCGTTTATGGTCAAGGCATTGTAAATCGCCGGGAGATGCTCCTCCGGAAATTCGGCATCAAAGGTTGAACCGATAACCTGCGTTATCCTGCCCATAGCCATAGCATCTATCCTCACTGATGGTTGTATGGTTCTGCAAAACAAAGCATTTAACCATTCAATCGTCTCTCAAACAATAAAATAATCTCCATGCTATAAAAGACAAATTTTACTCCGTTATCACGCTTTTTTTGCTAAAATGCTGAAAATGACAACAAAAAATCGCGAAAAAATAGCTGAACTTATCTCTTCAATAACGGTCAAAAACGGCATATTTATCACCGGTACGGATACAGGTGTGGGAAAAACACTGGTGACCGGAGCAATAGCCTGGTGTTTGCGGAAATCGGGCTTGAAGACCGGAGTATTCAAGCCGGTGGCGACGGGGTGCGAACATCGGCGTGAAGGATTGGTGAGCAGGGACGCCGAATTTCTCAGTCATTGCTCCGACAGCGAATTACCCCTTTCAATTATCAATCCGGTAACGTATTCGCAGCCATTGGCGCCATGGATGGCGGCCCAAAAGGCGGGGCAGCCGATAAACTGGCAAGTTATCGCTGATGCCTACCGGCAAGTGGTCGCGGCCGGAGATGTTGTATTGGTAGAGGGAATCGGTGGCGCTATGGTTCCCCTGGAACGAGATTTTTTAGTGCTGGACCTGATGGCCGCTATGCAATTACCGGCGTTGATAGTGGCCCGGGCGGGATTGGGGACGATTAATCATACCCTCCTCACCGTAGAGGTTTGCCGTAAGGCGGGATTGGAGGTCATGGGAATTGTAATCAATGGGTATAATTCCGACTCGACGGACGAATCCCAGGAAAGCAATCCACGAGTACTACGTGATTTGACAGGATTACCCGTATTGAGTGTAATCCCCTATGAAAAAGATAGTTGCGTTGAAAAAGGCCTTTTGGGAGTAGAGGTATTAGGAGCGGTTCGCCTGGCAAATTGGGTGGAATTAATAGAAAAAACAGATCATTAAACATTATTGCCAAGATTATAAAAAACTTGACGCAACTTCATTAGACTGGTACACTTACCCTTTGTATAGCCTTGGTGTTTCGAGGCTTATCATGCGAAAGGCGGCCGGCGGGGTCCGGTTGGCGGTTATGACCCGCGATGTGAAGGTATTCCTGCTTTTAAAAAGCGGCTTAAGCCGCCGTTTCGTAACATGTTGATAATCACATATACAATGTTGTCCGGGAGGTAACTCATGGCACGAAGAGCACGTCGGCGTATATTTCGGATTTTTCGACGGAGCGAAAAAGCCGCACCCTCAATGCAGGCGGAACTAAAACTGGAAACACTGGAACAGCGGTTATTGCTCAACGGTGCCGTGGCTGCTGATGAAGACCCGGATGAGGAAGTTCCTGTATTTCCCGTTGTAGAACTATGGGAAGAATCTCCTGATCTTGAGGGGGCAAATGACGGTTTTTTAATTTTTAATGTACCCGAACCAACGTTGCTGGATGACACCGCGGAGCAAATATTCCGCATTGATAATGTCGGCACGGGAAGTCTTGAAAACCTGACTTTTACCTATTACACGTGGGACAATGACCTGGAGGATTGGGTCGCCGCAGAACCGGCGGAGAATCCGTTTTCTTTAGCACCGGAAATAGAAACATTATTGCCTCTAGCGCCGGAAGATAATCCGATAGAAATAATTGTTACTTTTACACCTGAACAAACGGGTGATTATTTGTATCGTCTGGATATTTCCTATCTACAGATTGAAGAAGAATTTGTTGAAAGTTTAATCTTACAGGCGACGGCGGTTGATCCTGAGTTGACGATAACGGACAATCAGTTACCAGATAATGATCAATTGGTGGATTTTGGCCAATACGAAGTCGGCGGGGCACACGAATACCAAATTTCCTTGTCCAACAGCGGCACAACTCCGCTGGCGCTCGAAGGATGGACGCTGGAAGGCGATACGGCAGGCGTGTTTACCATAACGGATTTTGCTTCGGTCGATCCCGTTCTTGTCCCGAATGAGGAGCTGATAATCACCGTCGCCTTTTCGCCGACAACGGCCGGAGGTTACAATGCGGAGTTGTTTATCGACACGAATATTCCGAAAGCTTCGCTTTTCTCTGTCGCCTTGGCAGGAACCGTGCTAATCAGTGACTCTCAGGATGATCCTTTTGATCTGGCGATTAACTTTACAGCAGGTGCGCCTCTTGTTGCCGGTCAGGTTTCCAGTCCGGAGTCAATATCACTATATAATAATACCGGCGAGGACATGTTGCTTGAGAACATTTCCGTCAATAACAGATATTTCGTGGTAAACACCAGTCAGATTCCGAATAAGCTTTTACCCGGCAGCACCGTTCATATTCCGGTCACTTTTAATCCGGGCAATCTAATGGATAACAGCAACAACCCGGCTTATTTGACCATCACAACGAATAACGATGCGGGTGATAATGAACTAGCGTTTCAATCCGCGTTAACCGGTCGAGCCTTGGCGGCGCCGATAGTCACCAGTTCAAGTCTATACCAATGGGCGCGCGGTGAAAATGGATTGCCCGTTATAATCACTTTAATCGGTCCGGGTGAAGCACAACTGGTTCCTCTGGCCAGCGGGCTGGTGGGCATCGACAAGATAATGCTTAACGGCACGACCACGCAGACCATCATGCTGGTTTCAGCGGCGGGTGACGTTGTCTTCGGCGGCATCGAGGGCGGAAGTCTTGGGATGTTGCTGACGCGAAATATTACCTTGGACAACGAAGGAATTAATCTGATGGCGCTGGGTAAAATGATAAGCGGCCCCAATCTTATGGATGGCGCTGACATTACCATTGCTCAAACAAGCTCATCGGGCATTATGATGCAATTGGGCCAGGTAGGCAACGGTTCGGATGTGAATGTCAACGGCAACATAAAATTATTCACCTCGCAGTACTTTGGCGATGGAACATTCCAGGCGAACAACGTGGATACATTTCTGCCGCAAAACTCGTTTGGCGGCGATGTAAATTTATCCGGCAATCTCAAGACCGCCTTGCTTGGCGGAACCGCCATATCAGGTAATTTCATTATAAACGGAGGTTTGAATCTGCTTTTCGCAACGAGTGCAACGTTCACCGGAGCGATCAACGCCGATTCCATTGGTATGGTTCGCTTTGGCAATATTATCGGTGCGGACATCAGTGCGGCCGGACGGATCCAGTCCGTAACTTCCGCACTGGATCTTGTTGATTCACGCATTCTTGCCGGCTTTGACCTGGGTGCGGACGGCAGACTGGGCGGCGTCGAAAGCGAGGCCGACCAACTCTTCAGCGGCGGCATGATCGATCGGATTCATGTTCAACGTAACATTATAGGAAGCTTTATTTCCGCCGGCATTGCTCCAACGGGAAGTAATTTCTTTGAAGCCTCCGCTACGGCGGAAATCGGCTCCATCGGCTCGGTGTGGCTGGGCGGTTATATAGACGAGAATTCGCTATGGCTGGGCAGTCATTGGGAAAACGGCGTACCTTATGGCATCGCCGCGGTTACAGGGATTAACTCCGTAGTGTTAGGCGGACAAAAAGTACAACCGGGCGAAGCTTTCGGCGACTTCGAAGTGCACTTGTTTCAGGTCTATACCGATTAGTTGATTATCGCATATTTAAGGTGCATGTTCATTATTTATGCCCACGCCCGTCGTGGGCATGTTTTTAACGCACGTAGAAACGTCGTTATTTGTTGGGAAATATATATTCCTTCGAAACAGTTTGCCCGGCGTATAGCTTTTGCGGAAGTTCAATCGTTATCGAGCCAAGACGTTCTTTCTCGTTCCAATAAATCTTATCGCCGGAAAGCTTTCGATCTATATTAAACACCAGTTTATTCAAACGGGCGGTTGGATCCGACACCGCCAATTGCAGATTTTGCGGACAGGTGCGCACCAATATAAGACACGGCATCTTTGCCTCAATGCTAAAATCACCACAATTCACTTTGCCCGGCTGATAACAAACCGCCGCCGTAATATGTAATCCCTCATGGCGCACAACTTGTTGAGTGGTCGAATTAGCAAGAATCCGCACGTGAGGTTTGGCGGCGTAATCTTTCATTTGTTTCACGGTCATATCCGGGCAAACCATATAGCTGTATTGTGCGTTTTCTGGTTTGACGCCGTGATTCAGCCATACGCTGAATACATCGCCGCTGATTACCCGGTCTTCCTCGTTGGTATTGATGGCGTGCCAGTTTCCGCTTTGCGCATCATTTTTCACGGTCACGGAATTATCCCCCAACGGCAAATAACCCATGCCGTCGTGCCATACCCAGTCATACGTGATGTTTTCATGCAGGCCGCAGCCCAACTTGTCGATGGCGTCGCCACAACCGGCAAAAACATCGCCTTTAAGCCGGCATTGATTCACCGATGTAATCACCTGATAATCGCCTGGACAATTGATCCCCGCCCCCAAGTAAACAACCTCGTCATCGAAAAAGAACCAAGCCTTGCGCGCCGCGAGTCCGTCCCGTTCAAAATCGAAAGCCGCGGCGCCATACATGCCGTCACTGACGCCGCCGACAAAATCACGATTGCCCTCCCGCCGCGGCGGTCCGTCAAATCCCTTTAATTCCACCGTCACTCCCGGCGGCCGACGCCAGTCCCACACGCCACAGATATCATAGTATTCCCGACCTGTGCGCATGAGAAAACTGGATCCATCCGCGATATAGTGCGAGAGAACGCCTTCGCCGTTGATCAGGGAATCGGTGTTGACGACGCGTGTGGAGTACATCTTGGCCGAAGCATAAAAACCCGGCCGTTGATGGGCCATGATGTCGCTGCGCCAAAAATGCCGATTGCCGACCGGCCCGTGATAAACCTTATCCTCCTCGCTTACCCAGCGGGCCATACGAAGAAATTCGTCCTGCCGCGGCGTATGAAGCATCGCCATATCGCGGCAGGGCCTGGCTAACAACCGGGCGTAACCCTGACGATCACTGAGGGTAATTCCCCTTCCCCGCGCGGTGGGATCGAAACAGATTCCTCGCAGCACCCACTGCTGGCCATCGAGGATATATGAACTGAGAAGATATATTGTCTCTTTCGTAAAAGCCCATTTGGTATTCCGGGTAATCACCGCCCAACGGACACTGTCTTCCGTAAAAGGCAGTCCATAGCCGCCCGAATAAAAACAGCGGCCGTGTTGCCAGAAACTCATATCGGCCTGAAGACCCTCGCTTTCGGAAACCTTAATCGTATCCGTTATAGCTTTTATCGCCTGGCTGACAAGATCCTCATCTTCCTGTAAACACCCTCGCATAACACAGACACTCGACAACCATACCCGGTTTTGACCCGTCGCGCGAATTTGGGCGCGTTTGAGGATTTCCACGGATTTATCTAACTGTGCGGGCGTTATTTCCTCATCCATCAACAGTAAAACTGTCGCCAGATTTCGCGGTACGGTGATCTGGTTGGAAAACCAGTTGGGGCACTGCAAATCATGTTTCAGCCAGAAATCCAAACCATCCATTATTTTCGATTTAAGTTGGTTATCCCCGGCCAGTTCATGCGGGCCGTGCCATGCCTTGGCCAATTCAACCACTTGCTCCAAATGTCGGTTAACCGGCCAATTTGCCCGACGCCGGTTGGCATAGTCAATGTCGGCCCAACTACCGTCATCTTTCATCTCTGCCATTAACGTCCGCACGGAAGAGGTTTCCGGTATGGTTTGCAGGATATCCTCGATGATTTGTTGCTTAAGTCTGGTAATATCCACCCCTTCCGCTCGAACATATCCCATGTTTCCCATCAATAAAACCAACCATCCCAAAATCATGGTGCGAAACATAAGTATATAACTCCTCCGCAAATTATTTTTGAGCATTCATCTCATCGAGATACCACCGGGCGGTCATAGGGATGCCTTCATCATAGCTGACCCGCGACTGCCAGCCGAGTTGGGTGCGGGCTTTTTGGGCGGAGAAAAAGACATCCCGGCCCATGAGCCAGACGCTATAGCGGGTGATAAAGGGCGGCTTTTTGAAGTGCAGCAGGCGACCGATGGCTTCGCAGTCGAAACCCAGCGAATAGGCCAGCCAATAGGGCACATGCTTACGCGGACGGGGGCAACCGAATGCGTCGGCCCATTTACTGAGATATTGCAGTTGGGTGATTTCGCCATCGTTGCTGACGTTATATGCCTGACCCAAGGCAATGTCCTTATCAGCAGCGAGCAGGCAGGCATCGGCGATGTTGCCGGCATAAATGGTGTTGAGACGGTTATGGCCGGAACCGAGGATTTTAATACGGCCGCTAGATAACATGCGGTGCAAGCGGGCGATACTGGTGCGGTCGCGCAGGCCGTAAATCCACGACGGCCGGATAACTGTCAATGGAAACTTTTTCTCCTGATGCATCCGCCAAAGGAGTTTTTCCACGGCGACTTTGGCTTGAGTATAGTAACTCCAGCGGTGGACGTTGTAGCCCAATTCAGCGGTCTCATCTAGAATCAGGTCTTTGGCATTGGGGTGTCCATAGGCGGAAATACTGGAGATATGCACAAAACGGCGGACACCGGACGCCTGGGCGGCGCGGGCCAGAGTTTCGGTGGCGTCGATGGTGTCGCGTTGAAATTCATGCCAGGGACCCCAATCCCCTACTCGGGCGGCGGCATGGTACACCACCTCCACGTCACGGCAGGCATTGCGGCAGCTTTCGGGATTGGTCAGATCGCAGATAACCTTTTCCACGCCCAGGGAATCCAGAAACTCCGTCCGCGATGTCGGCCGCACGGCAACCCGCACCGGCCGCCCTGCTTCGACGAGTTTTTCCACGATATGACTGCCTAAAAGCCCTGTGCCGCCTGTCACCAGATTCATAACGACTCCTTTCGATAAATATATCCCTAATTTACCGGATTGACCGTACGGCCGCAACCTCTTGCCCGGCAGTAAGTTGGCGTTGGAGTTGGACTGCCAAGGCCTTTGACAAGTCTAAAAACCGGCCTTAAAATGAGGAAATAACCGAACCACGAACGGAGACGATGGCATTACAAGAACTATGGGTACCACAAGGCCGTGTCCCATGTGTCCTATGTGTCCCATCAGTTTCCTATTGTTTTTCACGCAAAGTATTATTTTCTCTCCCGCGAACAACAATAGGAATTACATAGGACACATGGGACACATAGGACACCGGGCTTACCAAATGCAGGCAACAGGATAGAAATATACCCGCTTAAGGACTGAAGAGGCTAACTTGATGGCGAATATCGGGTTTATTGCCGGACATTTACTGATTATTATCGTTAGCTGCCTGGCATTGGGTAAGGGAGCGGCATGGCTGGTGGATGCGGCAGCGCGGATCGCCCGGCGAATGGGCATTTCCGAGTTAGTCATAGGCCTTACCATTGTCGCGTTTGGAACCAGCGCCCCGGAATTTGCCGTGACGATCTCGGCAGCGTTACGCGGTGACGCGGACGTCGGGGTGGCCAACATCATCGGTTCGAATATTTTCAATATCGGCTTTATCCTGGGCGGCTGTGCGTTGGCTATGAACGTAGTAACCAGCCGGGCGCTGGTCTGGCGGGATGGAGGATTATTGCTGGCAATATCCATTTTGCTGCTTCCCTTAATGCACAATGGTGAATTGGGACGATGGGAATCTTTGGCGCTGCTATTCATTATGATCGCTTACATCGCACTTCTGTTTGTCAAACGCGAAAAGCTTGAGCTTGAAAAGATTCCCGAAGAACCGGCGAGTTGGCGCGACCCGGTGTTTTTAATTCTCGGATTAGCATTGATCTTTGCCGGCGGGCAGGCATTGCCCTGGTCGGCAGTCAAACTCGCTGAGATGATCGGCATGTCAAAATGGGTTATCGGCCTGACCGTCGTGGCGGCTGGTACAAGTTTGCCGGAATTCGTCGTATCACTGACGGCCATTCTCAAAAAGCACCACGGCATCAGCGCCGGTAATCTGGTCGGGTCGAATCTATTTAATACCCTGGGGGTATTAGGTCTGGCGGGCCTCATAAAACCGTTGAGCGTGGATTCCTCGGCTCAGTTCAGCCTGATGGCCCAAGTGGGTATTACGGCCGTGGTGGTGCTTTTTATGGCTACCGGTAAGAAAATTGTTCGGTGGGAGGGAATTGTACTTATTCTATTGAGTATGGCGGTGTGGGGATATAATTTTTATCTCGGCCGGCCGGCGGGGTGATGGTAATGCAAGGACAGTTAAAGTGTCATTCTGAGCAAAGCGAAGAATCTCTCTTATCCTTAAAGAGAGACCCTTCGCTACGCTCAGGGTGACAAGACAAGAAAATATTATTATGGCGTCTTTTAAGGTAATCAGTGATTTCAAACCGGCCGGAGATCAGCCGCAGGCGATAGCGGTACTGGCGGCGGGGTTGGATGAAGGCAAATGCTGCCAAACGCTCATGGGCGTAACGGGGTCGGGAAAGACGTTCACCATGGCACATATTGCACAGCAGGCACAAAAACCTGTGTTGGTCATCAGCCACAATAAAACACTGGCGGCCCAGCTCTACGAGGAATTCAGCGAGTTATTTCCTGAAAACCGCGTGGAATACTTTGTAAGTTATTACGACTATTATCAGCCCGAAGCCTATATCCCCCAGCGGGATATATATATTGAGAAGGACGCCAGCCGCAACGATGACCTGGACCGCCTGCGGCTAAGTACGACGACCAGCCTGCTGACCCGGCCGGATACCATCGTGGTGGCCAGCGTATCGTGTATTTTCGGATTAGGTTCACCTGATGAATACAAAAAAGTGGTTGTGCCGATTCGAGTAGGTTTAATGACGGATCGCGATGAATTATTGCGACGACTGACCGACCTGCTCTACAAACGTAATGATATCGCCTTCGAACGCGGCACGTTCCGGGTGCGCGGGGATGTGGTGGAGCTTTGGCCCGCCTACGAAGAATTCGCCGTGCGGGTGGAGATGTTCGGCGATGAAATTGAAAAGCTTTCGCTTATCAATCCCACCAGCGGCGAAACGCTGAGCGAGGAATCGCAGTTTTTCCTGTACCCGGCCCAGCATTATGTCATGCCGGAAGACCGGATCGAAGCGGCCCTGGCGGGAATCGCGACCGAACTGGAAGAACGGTTAACGCAGTTACGGCACGAAGGCAAATTGCTGGAAGCCCAACGGCTGGCGGCCCGCACCCGCTACGACATGGAGATGATTCGTGAAGTGGGCTATTGCAGCGGTATCGAAAACTACGCCCGGCACCTGGCAGGGTTGCCGGCGGGATCGCGGCCTTATACACTGATGGATTATTTTCCCGAAAATTTTCTATTATTCATTGACGAGTCGCACGTCACGATTCCCCAGTTACGGGCGATGTTTAACGGTGATCGCAGCCGCAAGCAAGTGTTGGTGGATCATGGATTTCGGCTGCCCAGTGCCATGGATAATCGGCCGCTGCGATTCGAGGAGTTCGAGGACTATTGCCACAACGTGGTGTTCGTATCGGCGACGCCTGGGCCGTATGAACTGGAAAAATGCGGCGGCGAAGTGGTGGAGCAGGTAATTCGACCGACGGGTCTGCTGGACCCGGAAATCTTCGTGGAGTCGGCCCGCGGACAAGTGCCGCACCTGCTGGAACAAATCAAACAGCGTGTGGCCGTCAATGAACGGGTGCTGGTAACCACGCTAACCAAACGGCTGGCCGAAGACCTTAGCCGTTATATCCGTGAAAAAGGTTTTCGCTGTGAATATCTGCACAGTGAGATTCAGACGCTGGAACGAGTGGAGATATTGCGGAAATTACGGCTGGGCGAATTTGATGCGGTGGTGGGCGTGAACCTGTTGCGGGAAGGGCTGGATCTGCCGGAAGTATCTCTGGTGGCAATACTTGATGCGGACAAGGAAGGATTTCTGCGGAGTGAGACATCGCTAATCCAGACTATCGGACGAACGGCACGAAACGTTAACGCCCAAGTGGTTCTGTACGCCGATAAGGTAACGCCATCGATGCAGCGGGCCATTGACGAAACGCTGCGGCGGCGTAAACTACAGGAAGATTACAATCGCGAACACGGCATCACGCCCGAAACGGTGAAGAAGGCCATCCGCCACACACTGGATGTGGAACTACAGGCCCGGCGAATGGCTCAGGACGCCTTGACCCACGATCAGACGGAATATAATCGGGAAGAGCTTATCGCCCTGCTGGAAAAGGAAATGCTCGAAGCGGCCGAGGCGCTGGAGTTTGAAAAAGCCGCCGAACTGCGCGATCAAATCGCGGAAATCAAGGCGGCGCCTGAAATTACGAGCGGCAATGTGAAAACCAAGCGGAGGTCAAAACATGCGGCATCCCGAAAGAGATAGCTATTTTCCCCTGATCGAACTGGCCCGCGCCGAAGATCTGGGCGGCGGAGACCTGACTTCCGAAATCCTTATTCCCGAAAATCGCCAGGGGCACGCCAAAATTGTTTTCCGTGAGAAGGGCGTACTATGCGGCATAACGGTAGCAAGGGACGTGTTAGTCTATTATGATCGCCATCTGAGTCTGGACCAACAGGCTGCCGATGGAACCTTTGTTAATGCCGGACAAGCTGTGGGTGAAATAAACGGACCGTTGCGTTCGATGTTATCGGCGGAACGGGTCATGCTCAACTTTCTCCAGCGACTCAGCGGCATTGCCACATTAACCTCCCAATACGTCCAGGCCGTAGAGGGCACAAAAGCCATGATTTGCGACACTCGCAAAACCACACCCGGTTGGCGCGGCCTGGAAAAATACGCCGTACGCTGCGGCGGCGGCAAAAATCATCGTTACGGCCTGTATGACGCCTGCATGATTAAAGATAACCACCTGGCGGCGCTGGACGGCAAAAATCGCACCAAACTTTTGCGTCAGGCAATAAGGATGTTGCAAAAACAGGACCGACGTCCGGATTTCGTTCAGGTGGAAGTCGATACCCTTGAACAACTGGCTGAAATATTGCCTATCGAGGGTATTGATATTATCCTGCTGGACAATATGACGCCCGAACAAATGCGACAAGCCGTTGCGCTTCGTGACCAGCGGGCCAAACATATCACGCTGGAAGCCTCCGGCGGCGTTACGCTGCAAACGGTGTGCGCCATCGCCGAAACCGGCGTGGAGCGTATTTCCGCAGGCGCCCTGACGCACAGCGCTCGTTGCCTGGATATCTCCCTGGAGATAGCCTAGCCATGCCCGGTCGGTTGTTGACTTTACTGCGGCGGCAACGCGATCAATGGCTAACATTGGAAGCATTGACGGCGGCGCTCCATGCCTCCCCCACCGACATTATCGGCCGTATCGACGCCCTGCATAAGCTGGGTCATCACATCGAACAACAACCACATTTGGGTTATCGTTGGGTGGGGGTTGAGCCGGGCCTGACGGCGGACCGCATTAGTTGTGGTTTACAAACCCGGCGTATTGGCAACGAAGTTGTTGTTTTTGACACAACCGACAGCACCAACGATGTAGCGGCGCATTACGCCCGCGAAGGAAAGTATGACGGTCTGGCGATATTCGCCGAACAACAGCGCCGCGGCCGCGGCCGCCTGGAACGCTCCTGGCTGGCGACCAAAGGCAGCAGCCTGCTTTGTTCCATCGTATTGCAGCAAAATAATAACCAAATCGGGGGATATTTATCGTTGTTGGCGGGTTTGGCCGTTGCGGAATCCGTGGATCGATGTTGTCGCGTTCGCAGTCGTATCAAGTGGCCCAACGACGTAATACTCGAGGGGCGCAAGCTGGCCGGCATCCTCATCGAAACATGCCGCAGGCGCATTGGTGGCGAGGGCAGGATGCCCACATCACGGGATGCCCACGCCGCTACCGCGTACATTGTGGGCATCGGCGTTAATTGTTTGCAATCGGCAGATGATTTCCCGCCGGAATTGCAAACACGGGCAATCTCACTCCGGCAGGTCGCCGGTGATAAGGTTGACCGACTCGAACTGGCGCAAATTCTGCTGGAAACGCTTGATGACTTCCTCGTTCGTTTTCCCGTCGATAATCCGGACGCGCTTCATAACGCCTGGGTAAGCCGCTGCGACGACATCGGACGGCGGCTGACGGTAATGTGCGACGGCCGTAGTTTTTCCGGCCGGGTTATTGACGTGAACGCCCAGGCGGGGCTGATTGTGCAACTCGACAGTGGTCCGGTTCGTCTGTTTGACCCGGCGATAACGACGGTATCACCGGTTTAATCATGGCGTTATAATTTAGCCGCTGATTTCACTGATGTTCACTGATAAAAATTAGAATTTGATAGCGGACAATTCTTCTGTGTCATGCCCGACTTGATCGGGCATCCAGAAAACATATACTGGATACCCGCTTTCGCGGGTATGACATACGAGGGATTTAACCATAAAAAATTAAATCTGTGTTCATCAGTGAAATCAGTGGCTGGAATATTTTTTTCGGATAACCTCGGACGTTCGCCTGTTCTCACCGGGTTAAACACCAATTGCTCAATAATACCGGCGGTGTAATCTCGCCTATTCGCCTGTTCCGTATAATCGTTATATTTTAACACCGGTTGTAACGATTGCAGGGTCTGTCGCGGTCGGGTAAAAATCTGGGCAAAACAGGCAAGAAAATACCACCCTAAAAACCCTTTCCCACTTTGCCTCATCGCTATTTGAATCGCATATTTAGCTTCGGTGGCGGACGGTTCCGCCTCTCCGGCGGCGTTATCTGCGCCGACGGGTCTTTTTTATGGAAAGTGATTCCGGCGATTTGACGATGAGGCGCAGGGCCGGAATTGACGCCGGCAAGGCTCGGCGCCGGCGTTGTCCGACGCGAAGATGGGCCGACCTGGAAATGAGAAGGCGAGGTGATGCATGGTAAAAGCACGCAGCCCTTAACTCGCGACGGTAACGTGAAAAGGTAATGTAAGGCGTATTTAAGTAACCCATAATTTTAAAAACGAGCGCCGGAGGCGCCGGAGGAACAAAAAAATGAAACGCAAACAAAAAGGATTTACACTGGTTGAAATTTTGATCGTGGTGATCATTCTGGGCATTTTGGCCGCCATCATCATCCCGCAGTTTACCGAAGCTTCGGGCGAGGCCAAAGAGTCCACCCTGGCTAGCAATATCCAAACATTAAAGTCTCAATGTGAGCTGTACAAGGTACAGCATAATGACTTATATCCGTGGGATGATGGCGCAGGTGCCTTTGATGGTAGCGCCAATACCGTCGCCAAATTGACCCTGTACACTGACGTTTCGGGCAACACCAATGCCGCCAAAACGGCTGTCTTCTGCTATGGCCCATATGTACAAGATGTGCCGACCAATCCATTCTGCAGTAATGTTCCGGCCGTATTTGAAAGCGCGGCCGCACCATCAGATGATGGTAGTGCTGATTGGACAATAACGGATCTCACCAGCAATTCTCTCGAAGATGCTTACCCGAGTGCACCTGGCCGTTAATAACCAAGTGGCATAGGTTTGTTAATTTGATTTCACAATTGTAACTAACCAATTGACTGACCGATCGGCCCGGCGGGTCGCCCTGACGACCTGACCGGGCCGACGGTCTGGTCAATAACTTAAGGTGATGCCGTGAATAATCAAGCTTCCCATAAACAGCCTGTTCGCCGGGCGGCATCGATCTCTTCGCGAAGGTGGGGATTCACCCTGGTGGAAATCATGATCGTGGTGATTATCCTGGGAATTTTAGCCGCTATTGTCCTGCCGTCCTTCACCAACGCCAGCATGGAAGCCAAAGAAGCCATGCTCAAGGAAGATCTGCGTGTCATGCGCACCCAGATAAGCTCCTACATGATTCAGCACAATGACGTCCCGCCGGGTTATCCCACCGGCGGCGGGGCGCCCACAGAAGCCGATTTTATTGCACAGATGACCCAATACACCGATGACATGGGCAATACCAATGCCGCCAAAACGGCCGTATTTCGATTTGGGCCTTATATGAGCGAAGTTTCAAAAAATTCCATCAATGACCTGACCGCTATTTCAATTGTCGCCGACGGCGCCCCCATGCCCCCCGCCCCTCCCGCCGATATCGGCTGGGTGTATAAGCCCGAATCGCTCACCTGGCGTGCGGGCAATCAAGGCAATGATAGCGAAGGAACAGCTTATTACACATATTGATAAAATCAACGGTGGGTCAAAGACCCACCCTACAAAAAGAAGTCAAGAATATAGCATTCAGAAACCAAAATTTATATATTAGCCACAGATTACACAGATAACCACTGATAATAAATCCGATAAAATCCATCTGTGTTCATCAGTGAAATCAGTGGCTTAAAAAAATGAAGTAACAGAAATCGGAGTTAGCCATTATGAAAATCCAGATTGATACTTATACACGCATTATCCTGACAATTATTGCGGTTTTGTTAACGGTGCTGACGGTGAACATGTGGTGCCGGACGCCGGACATAACGCCGACGGCCAACGCCGCCGAACGCGGCCTGCCCGACATGAGCAGTCAGTTTAATCAGATGATCCAGGAAATGCAGACGCTGAACGCCACCAATAACCAGATTCTCGCAGCGCTGCAAGGTGAATTGAAGGTTAAGATAGTCGATCCGACAGTCCAACCTGCGATTACGGCGCAACAATAAACCAGGGATACCTTTGAGAAAACCCTACCCATGATACGTCACACCCCGACCATCCATGATCTTCGACAACGACGCACCCGGCTAACCGGCCTGACGCTGGTGGAGGTGCTGATGGTGGTGGTCATCCTGGGCATCGCCGCCACGATCGCCATAACTTCAACGGGCGACACGAGCGACATGCAGGTTCGGGCCGCCACCCGCGAATTAACCAGCATATTGCTTTACACCCAAACCCAGGCCATAGCCTCCCAACAGGTGCGTAAAGTGGTTTTCGATGACGCCCAGCATGGCTACCGGGTGGAGGATATCGACGGCAATATCATCCCCGACCCGCTGAACGCCCCGCCGGCAGGCGCCGACCCCAATGATTACGGCATGCAGAAAAAATTTCCGGAAACGAAAACCTATAAAAAGGTCACGATCAACGCCGTCGATTTCAACGGCACCGATACGGTGTGGTTTAACGACCTCGGCGCTCCTTACGGCGGCGATGATCTGCCGCTGAATGCGGCAGGCTCCGTCACGTTGGGCGCAGGAACATTCCAAATACGCATCGACGTGGAGCCGGTTAGCGGCAGGATAAAACTAACGGAATTGTAACCCGGGCGTCCCGGCCGTGGAAAAACACCACGGCCCGGATGCGCGTGTTACGAGGTTCGGTCCGACCCAGACCGATGGCAATCAAAAACAGTGAAGCCTCGCCGGAGAAAAGGAATCCTCAAAATGAAAATCAGATTGAACACAATCGTCGTTGCAGGCGCCATGATGGCATTAAGCTGCTGGGCGACCCTGCCATGCATCGCCCAGGCAAGCGAAGACGCCATGACGGCGCCCGCCGGCGCCCCCGACGCGGAGGGCGTATTCCCCTCCCTGACGCATCGGGGCGATATTGCCGATTTTCTTAAATTCGTCGGCGTCGCCTGCCATAAAAATATCCTGCCCAGTCCGCAGGTAAAAGGTCCCGTTGCGGTGAATCTGTTCGACGTCACCGGCATGGAAGCCCTGGACGCGGTGCTGAGCAGCAACGGCTACGCCTGGGAGGAAAAGAACGGCTTTATCTATGTATATACGCAGAAAGAGCTGGCGGCCATACAGGCGGCGGCAAAAACCATGCAAACGCGCTCGTTCCGGCTGAATTATATTTCCGCCAAGGACGTTGAAGCGTTGATTTCTTCGGTGCTGAGCCAGAAAGGCCAGATCACCATGACGCCCGAAGCCGGCGCGCAAAAGGTTCAGGGCGCCGAAGACTGGGCCGGCGCTAACTACATTGTTGTCACGGATTATCCGGAAGTGCTCGATCAGGTTGGCACGATTATCAGCCAGACGGACGTTCGGCCTCCGCAGATTCTCGTGGAAGCCACGATTCTCGTCGCCAGCGTCGAAGACACCAATCAACTCGGCGTGGACCTGAGTTTTGTCGGCGGCATCCTTGTAAATGGATCGACCAATATCAGCAACAGCGTCACCAGCGACGCCTCAACGGACACCGGTGTAAATACCAGCTTCACCGGAAGCGTTGGCGCCGGCGGCCTCAGCATCGGCGTCACCACCAATAACGTCGGCGTGCTGATTCGCGCCCTCGAAAGCGTTACCGACGTGGTCACCCTTGGCAACCCCAAAGTGCTGACCTTAAACCGCCAGCTTGGTAAAGTGCTTGTCGGTAATCGTGACGGCTATATAACCACCGAAGTATCGCAAACCACCGCGACGCAAACGGTGGAATTTCTGGAAACAGGCACCACGCTGGAATTCCGGCCGTTCGTCATGGAAGACGGCTATATCCGCATGGAACTGCATCCGGAAGACAGCGATGGCGGCGTAACCGTGGAAGGTCAGTTCACGCTGCCGTCGGAAACCACCGCGGCTGTGGAAACCAATGTGCTTGTTAAAGACGGCCACACCATCGTTATTGGCGGTCTGTTCCGCGAACGCACTTCGCTGGGCCGTTCGCAGGTTCCGATTTTAGGCAACATCCCCTACCTCGGCAATGTTTTCAAGAGCACAAACGACGTTAATGAAAAGGAAGAAGTTATCTTCCTGATTACACCTCATATTGTCAAGGAGCCGGTTGACTATGCCATGGGTGAAGATGTGCTTGACGCCGCCAATCGACTGCGTCTGGGTTCGCGCGAAGGTATGCTGGGCACCAGCCGCCAGCGTCTGGCCATGTGGCATTACCAGCAGGCTCTTCGCCATCAAGCCGCGGGTAAAACGAATATGGCCCTTTGGGACGCTTCTCTGGCCGCGGAAATTCAACCTACCTGCCTTGAATTGATTGACTATCGTACTGAATTACGCGGTGAACAAATACTTGTGCCCGATAACGGTCCGATGCTGAACTTCATGCGGCGGATTATTGAAATGGAAAATAACGTCCAGGCGTCCGCTGATAATCTCCTACCATCGACATCGCCGGTTGCCACGGATATTGGTTCCGTTTCGACCACCGAGGTAATTGTCTCGGTCCCCGCCGAAACGACTTCTCCAGACACAACTCAACCGGTCGACATCGCCGGCCAATCTGTAACTGTAACCGACGGTGACGCTGTGTCTGATACGGATACGACCGATGCATCCGCTCCGGCCGGCGACACCCCTCCGGCGACTTCCGATGATGCCGGAAGCGATGATACGACGGTCATAGAGGTAACTCCCACTGACGCCGCCGATGGCGATACCGTTATCGAAGAACTCATCGAGGTTACCGAACCGGATAACGGTGATTATCCGGAACAAGATTAAAAAATATGATACGTTAAAACCCTCGGAGGTCAGCCATGAAATATGTCTTTGGTATTTTGTTAACCATCATGCTGTTGGTTCCGGGTTGTGAAAGCCAACACGCCAAAAATAAACAAGCCGCCCTGGAACGCTGGCACAGTGCACGGGCCGAATTAAACTTGAATTTGGCCGACCAGCAATTTAAAACCGGCGATCTGAAAAAAGCCGCCGCAACAGCGGAAGCCATCCTTGCCATTGAGAAGGATAATCTCGCCGCCTGGTTATTACTGGGAAAAATCCGCCTGGAACAAAATCGTATCGACCAGGCTCAACAGTGCTTCCAGCACAGCCTGCAACTGAATCCGCAAAACGCTGCGGCCCAATACGGCCTGGGCGTCGTGTTTGAAAAATACGACCAGCCCGAACAGGCGCTGGAGTATTACCAACAAGCCTGGCAATTCGCGCCCCAGAATATTCCTTACGTGCTGGCTCTGGCGGAAACGTACGTTCGCCTGGATCGTTCCGATGAAGCATTGAATATATTGAATAAGGCCATGCACGCTCCACAGCGCAGTGCGGCCGTATATCTGCTGGCGGGTGCGATATATTCCTCTCATAACGCCTATGATAAAGCGACGGAAATGTATAACCACGCTTACCGTCTAAGTCCGGGCGATGAGCAAATCACCGAAGCACTGGCGTTCAGCTACTATCGTCAGGGGCAGGCGGTGCAGGCATTGCCGCTGTTGCAGGAACTTAGCCGCAACGCCGACCCGCAATCACAAAGCCGCTGGGTCTATGAATTGGCCATCGGTGATTGCCAGTTACAACTGGGACGTTACCATGAAGCCCAACGTTGTTTTGAGCAAATTACCCAGCAAAATGTGGTAAAACCGGCGGTATGGGTGCGATTAGCGCAAACGGCTCTATTGCGACAGGATTTCAGCCGTGCGGAAACATGCGCTCAGCGAGCCTTGGGTCTGGAGCCGGATAACATCGACGCTATAGCCGTTCTCGGACATGCTGCATTCAAGCAAGGTCGTTATGAACCCGCTCGAAAGTATTTCGAGCAGGTTGTGCGCCGAAATCCCCAGGATCCACTGGGTTATTGCATGTTAGGCCAAACCTACGCTGCTATGGGGCAAACGGATTTGGCCGGGAAGTATTATAGACATGCCTTGACGCTAAATCCGCAGGACACTCTCGCCGCCAGTTTGCTTAAAAAACTTGATGCCGTCCATATCGGCATGACGACCAATAACCACTCGACCATGTAAATCAAGCGTGGATTCTTTTACGCGTTCGAAAAAACCCTCGATATTCTTCGAGGGTTTTTTCATATCTCCACGTTGCTGTTATGTTCGGCGTATTCGGCATAATCATACAAATCGGATAATTTCGCCATCAAGCACAGCGAATATATCGATCAGGCAGACTCGGTAAGCCCTGATTACGCATTAAGTTCGCTATTTGGGCATTTCTATCTCAACGTTAATGACAGGCTAGTCGATGTTTTTGATGACGCATTCGCGCCTAGGCATAAGCGGGATATGCCGGCGATAAATTGGTTGTATCCGAATTCGTCGAAAAGTAAGGAGCAATGCCATGTTCCGCCAAAGTCCGAAAATCCTTATCGTTGACGATGAAATTCATATTCTCTATGTTCTGGCTTATCGCCTGAAAACGGCCGGTTATGAGGTAATCAGCGCCTCGGACGGCGTCGAAGCCCTGGAGCTTGCCCAGATAGAAAAACCGGACGTTATTATCACCGATTATCGTATGCCGCGGCTTTCCGGACTGGAAATGACCCGGCGACTGCGTCAATCGCCTGATACCGAGTCTATTCCCGTATTGCTCCTCACCGCCCGCGGCTATGCACTCGACCCTCATACATTGCAGGAACTGAATATTGAAAAATGCATCTATAAACCGTTCAGTTCACGCGAAGTGATCCGTCACGTTGAGCATCTGCTTTCGCCCTTAACGGTTTGACGTAAAGCAACACCATGAATACCCCTGGCCGGCCGAAAAATTCCCACCCGCTTGACGCGATGTGCCATGCTCTAGATCAGAGCTATGAGGAACTTTCATTTTTGCATCGGCTCAATGACAAGATGACGCTGCGCCACAACAAGAATGATTTTTTCCCTTGGTTATGCCGGGAATTAGCCGGTGTTTTGCAAGTGGAAATTGTCTTGGCGCTTCGATCCGCTTTAAAATCGAAAGGGTTGGCGGAATTGATCGCTTCCGAGGGATCGGCCCAGCCATTACAAGGAATTATTGACCTTATCTGGTCTCGCACCGTCAAAGAGAGTCAACGCACCGGCATTTGTCTGTTAATTGACGCCATCAAACCCGGTCCGGCGCGATTCGTCTGGCCGGGGGGATTGCGCAACATTCTGGCCGCCCCGATCGGTCCCTGTCAACAACCCAGCGCCATACTCGTTGCCGTCAATAAACGCTCCTGTAATGAATTTGACGCCTTCGACGCACGCCTGTTGCAATCCGTCACCGCCGACGCTGCGGTATATTTGGAAAATTTAAATTTGTATCGCGACATGCACGAATTATTGCTTGGTTCGTTAGGCGCTTTAACACGCAGTATTGACGCGAAAGATCCTTATACGCATGGTCA
Organism: Sedimentisphaerales bacterium; assembly: GCA_016933395.1. Lineage (GTDB taxonomy): Bacteria > Planctomycetota > Phycisphaerae > Sedimentisphaerales > SM23-30 > JAFGBA01. The sequence goes on from JAFGBA010000245.1 coordinate 21,251, forward strand.
TTCTGAACGCGTCGCCATCATCGCCCGTTGGTTGGCACAAAAAATGAACTTAAATTCAGAAGAAATTGAAACGATTTACCTCACCGGACTGCTGCATGATATTGGTAAAATCGGCGTTCGCGAAGCGGTGCTTGGAAAACCAGGCCGATTAGAACATCATGAATTTGATGAAATCCGCCGCCACCCACGCATCGGTGCTGATATTCTTGGAGGCATTAAACAAATGGCCGCCGTCACACCGGGCGTTCTAAGCCACCACGAACGCTTCGACGGGTCAGGCTATCCTCAGGGCCTTTCCGGACGTAATATTCCCTTAACGGGACGAACCGTTCAGTTGGCGGATTCGTTCGACGCCATGATCAGCAACCGTACGTATCGCTGCGCCTTGCCTCCCGATGCGGCCTTATGTGAAATTCGCCGCTTCGCCGGCACACAGTTTGATCCCGATATTGCGGATCTTTTACTTACGTGTGATATGAATTCACTTAAAGACGAACTGCGCTGCGTAACTCAACGTGTTAATGTAACACCCGGAACCGCTGTTATCATGCAAAATTAGCCCTTCCAAAAAAGCAGGCCGACAGCTATCGCCGTCGGCCTGCAATGCGGTGGGAGGATACCGCAGTGGGTCAAATGATAATCTCGCCGGCTTATCTCATTAATATGGATAACATGGTTGAGGTGTTTTGATTAAACATCGCCAATAACGATGTTGTTGCCTGCGTCAACACCTGCAAGCGACTATTAATAGCCGTTTCCTCAGCGTAATCAATATCCATAATGCTGCTGCGCGCACCTTGCAAGGCCGTCTTTGTAGTAGCCAGTGAACTAAGCGTGGTTTCTACGGAATAGGATTTGATGGCGCCAATACGGGCGCGTTCCGTGGCTACCTGCAGGGAGGCCTTGGAGGCGATATTGGCCGCCTGATGGTAATTGCCCGAACTCAAGGCATTCACGCCGCCGCTCTTCAGACTTGCCAAATAACCCAACTCATCCGTGCCCAGGGAACTGGATCCCAGTGAACCCATGCCATAATCAATCGCATAAGACGATGCCGGCGTCAAGGCCCAGTTGGTTCCCCCGCCGGTGACGGTAAAGCTCTCCGACCCCCCGCCGACGCTGCCGAAACTTTCCTTTAAGGTAAAACTTACCGAAACGTTAGAGGCGCTGTAGCTGACATTCAAACCATCGGCGATAGTGGCCTGGCCATTAACCGTCACGGTTGCATCCACACCGTCATCACTCGTACCATCCACCATGGCGAATGTTCCGGATGTTACGTTAATGCTGACCGATTTATCCTCGCCATATTCCACTGACCGGAAAAACAAATCCGTATCCACTTCCGCCTCCACGCCGGTCGTGTCGCTGGCGGCGTTGACGGCCGCCGCAATGGTCTCGATGGATGTGCCTGAGGCGAAAGAAAATTCTTCGGATCCGTTTTCCCCCGTCAGGGTGAAGGTGACGTCATCCAAAAGTACGCCATCATCATAGGATATTTCAGCCTTTTCCGCGGCACTGACGACACTAACCGCCAGGGTAATATCCCCCGCCGAGGTGTCCGCTGAATGAACCCGTATATCCGCCAGTTTTGCGTTATCGACGCCGCTGGTGGTATAGCTTAATCCGCCGTCCAACAAACGTGTGCCGTTAAATGTGGTCGTATTGACCAAACGGTCGATGGAATCAACGGCGGCGTCGATTTCAGCCTGATAAGCGGCTTTTTCCTCCGCCGTGACCGTCGATCCTGAGGCGGATAACGCTTTGGATTGAATTGTTCCTAACAATGATTGTATCTGGCTCATGGCGCCGTCGGCCGTATCAATAATGCTGTTGATACGTTCGCCATTACGCGTGGCGGCCTCCAATTGAGCAATTTCATTGTCAAAATTTGCGACGGCAATGATCCCCGCCGGATCGTCCGCCCCGGAATTGATACGATGCCCCGTACTCAGACGCATATTGGACATGGCCAGTTGCGTACCGAGATTGCTAAGGCTGTGAACCAGGTTATAAAACCCACTACTGCTAAATAACATACTCATTTGGCGGTTACCTCCCGCCGCGGTTTTCTCCCGGCGCGCACCATCTCCGCGGCCGAAATGGAACGGCTCTTAAATCCATCAATTACTCTCCATTAGAAAAGTGGTCCGGCGTTACTGAAACCGCCGCCCACACGTCCAGCCCATAAAAAAAGGGAGACACGAATACAGACGCATTATGCGCCTAAATTCGTGCCTCCCTGGCGCGATCCAAAAATCGCGGGCTTAGTTATTTATTCATTTAAAACTTAAGATATAAATTCCCCCCAGGCAAGTCGAATATCCAATTTTTATGGTCCGATAACTACTGTAATTTGCCGGCCGCCTCATTTGGATAAGGTATTCGCAATTTCCAGCCTTCATTCAATACATTCGGATTATTGATAATATTTTTATTGGCTTCATAAATTACCTTCCAAAACCGTCCTTCACCATAATAAATCTCAGATATTTGAGTAAGCGTATCGCCTTTCTTGACGATGTAATAACGCGGTTCCTGAGATACAGGCTTTGGCGCTTCTTTTACCTCAACAATTGGAATTTGTTTTTGCTCCGGCGTTGGCTCTGGCGCAAGAGCCAAAGGCTCAGGCGAGGGAGCCGGCGCTTCCACGACAACCGGTTCCTTGATTGGTTTTACTTCAGGTTTTACCGGCTTGGGTTCAGGTTCTTTAACTACCGAAGATTCAAATTCGGTTACGGATGGTTCATCGTCATCTGAAACATTTTGAGGCGCCGATTTCGTGGGTTCATCAACAATCACCTGCTCATCTTCCTTAACGCCGCCGCCATGGAAAAAATATAATGCGGCGGCGACAGCGACGATCACGCCCAGTACAATGCCCCATTTAAGTTCGTTACTCATCCTGCACCTCCGTGTGATTATTTCGCCGAAGAATTATCTATCGGCGGGTTAAATGTTAAAACTATCAATTGCTTTCATTTTACATAGCCATCGGCCGAAGGGCTTTTTTTGGAACGATCCTCGCCGAATCGCGCGCTCAGCAGCAAAATCGGAGACGCCACTGCAATTGATGAATAAGTGCCGACGATAATACCCACGATCATAACATAGTTAAATCCTCGCAAACTTGCTCCACCCCAAATATACATTACCACCAGAACTATCAATGTCGTTAGGGATGTCAACAAGGTTCGCGAAAGTGTTTGATTAATACTACGGTTGATCAAGCTATCTGACAAAAGCGCCAGCTTCCCTCGGTTTTCACGGATACGATCGAACACCACAATCGTATCGTTCAATGAGTAGCCAATTAATGTCAGAAACGCCGCCACCATGGGCAAATCGATCTTGAAGTCGCTGATGAGCAGCGCCTGTCCGATACGCGTTTGCGATAACCAGGCCGAGACCGACACGAACCCCAGCGTGATGCTTACATCATGCAATAGGGCGACAATGGCCGCCACGCTGAACCGAGGCATGCCGAAACGGAACCAAATGTAAAACACAATGGCCACCAGCGCCAGCACCATCGCCCGCAAAGCATCGTTCTTGCTTTTACGTCCCACGGAAGCATCTATCTGCGTCACACGCGGCAGCGACGTCGCCAATGAGAGGCCGCCCTTAAATCGTTCGGTTTCATTCGCGGTAAAGGTTTCCCACTCATCACTCTGGGCGATGCGATAATTAAACTCTTCCGGCATAATCGCCAATTCCACGCCGGTCAAAACCGCGGCATCATCAGTAGTGGCGTTCTCCGGGGCAAATACGCCTTGGGGATCAAAATTAAACCGGCCGTATTTTTCAAATTCCGTCTTGAAACGGAGTTGCTCGAAACGACTTTTCAGACGTCCCAGAGACTCGCTTTGCCCATCACCGAAAGACGCCTGCAATAAAAGCCCATATTGAAACTTCTGCAAATAAGGTTTCCGCCGGATGACTTCGTCGGTAATCGGCATAGCCAATACGTCCTGAGGTTGCAGATCATTTTGCACGTCCAGCTTGCCCGCGAAAGCCTTGCGCACGGCGTCGTTCACCATATCACGCGTCGTTAAAGTCGCTGTATTATTGGGGAATGCTTTGTTAAGCACCGAAGTGACCAGTTCACGGTTGCTTTGGGTGGTTTCGAAGGAAAATTCACCCGCTTGAGCCGCCGGCTGCACCATCACCTCAGCTGTGCGCCCATCGCCTAAATGCTCCGCTGCGTCGCGCAACTTCGTTGTCAATTCATCCGGCGTCGTCGGTTCGCCTTCACCCGGTTTGAACGTCACCTCCACCCGGTTGGTTTCACTGGTGATAATTTCGAATTCGTTCTTGCCGTCGGGCGCATCAATCTTCTGCACCACGGCGGCGGCAATGGCGGGATTATCCGCGCCCTGGGCGACAATGGCCCGCTGCACATCATCACGTGTCATGGATGGATCCGTCAATACCACATGCACGCTGGTGCCCCCTATAAACTCTATCGAATAAGGACTGTTCCCTTTGTCAAGATTCCGCTGGATAAAAATAATCCAACTGCCGACAACGAGCACGCCGCTGATAAAGTAGAATAATCCGCGCAATCCCATCCATTTTACTTGTGGATTACGGAATATCTGCCCCATTTTAAGTTCCTTGTCGATAATCCGCTTGCTCGTTAGCCAATCAAAGAATGTTCGTGTAACAAACAACGCCGTAAACATATTGGCCACCAAACCAATCATCAACGTCACGGCAAACCCCTTAACTTCTTCTGATGCTAACGCCCACAATATAAATGCCGTAAGGAACGTCGTCACGTTGGCGTCCAGAATGGTGCGGAAAGCCCGGTCGTAGCCGTTCTTGATGGCCATACGCAGCGATGAACCGCGGCTTTGTTCTTCACGGATGCGCTCATTCACCAGCACGTTGGCGTCCACGGCCATACCGATGGTTAAAATCAATCCCGCGATGCCCGGCAGCGTAAACGTAGCGCCGGAAATGGCCATGACGCCGATGATGATGATTATGTTGAGCACCAGCGCGATATCCGTCAATAATCCCGCTATCAAATAATACCCCAGCATGAAAACCGCCACCAGCCCCAGACTCCATATACCCGCCTTCAAACCCCGCTGCAGGTTATCGCGTCCCAATGTTGGTCCGACGTTATTGACGCTGATAGGCTGATCCCCCAGACGCGCCGGCAGTGATCCGGCACGCAATTTGTCCACCAGATCCTGAACCATTTGCTCGGTGAATTGCCCCTGAATAACGCCGTTGCCCGGTATCGCCGCCCGAATGGTCGGCGCCGAAATGACGGCGTCATCCAGCAAAATGGCCATCGGTCGTTCCAAATTGTCCTTTGTTAAATCCAAAAACTTGAACTTGACGTTTTGACTCAACGAAAACTGCACTTCCGGCTGCCCCATTTGTCCATAACTTGGCCGTACCGTCGAGAGTCGCCAGTCTTCCTTATCCCCCTTGGCGTGCAACAATGTCTCACTTGCTTGATTGGACGCCAACACATATTTGCCGCCGGCGTACTCCTGGCGGATCAGACCCTGCATACCCCTGAATTCCTCCGGATCGCGGATTTCCATCCACACGTAACGATCATCTCCCGCCCGCTTGGGGCCGCGATTTTCCAGCCCTTCCATATAGTTGCGAATATCCGTATCATTCAGGCCGGCGTCCCCCACGCGGGGTAAAATGCGGAATTCCAAAACACCTGAACCGCGCAACAGCCGTTTGAGATCTTCCGGATCATCCAACCGTCCCGATATTTTGCTGTATTCGTCATACGCCAACACCAAATCATCTATCAATTGGGTCCGTTCAGAATTGCCGGCGTACTGATCCTTCAAGGCCTTTAATTCCGCATTGCGCGTTTCACCCCCCTTGGCCAGGCTTTTTTCCAGCCGATCCAGATTTATATTATTTGCTTTAACGGTATCCCACGCCTGATCCAGGGCGGCTTTTGCTCCCTCCTGAGCCGTCATTGCTTCCCGCGCCTGCTTGCGCTTTTGCAGCGCCGCGATATAATCCCGCACCAATTGCTGTTTTGGAATATCCTCGCCGGCGATGTTCTTCACCCGAACGATCCGGTTAGGCTCATCCAGGGTGTCCCACTCCCGGTACAATCTATTTATTCCACCGGCATCCAATTCCGCCTGCTGCAGGCTTTTTTCCGTCGTGGCGATAGCCGTTACGGCCTCTTGATTCTGACGGTTGATGGCCTCAAAAGCA
>JAFGBA010000246.1 GCA_016933395.1 Sedimentisphaerales bacterium
GGCAGCATGGCCTTCATCCGCTCGTACAGATTCTCCGGCATCAGCCGTGCTATTACTCGATGAACCGACTTTATTATGGCATACTGATTTATACCACATGCGTTCACTGGTTGCCGTAGCGACCGACATTACTGGTTTCCCGACAGGTTGCACTTCAATTCATTACATATGTTATAAATAAGGAAGAGAAATCATGGTTTATCGATGGCGTAATCGCCGTTTCGTATCTGAGAGGGTTTTTTCTCGAAAACATTCGTTTACTGCTGGTCTGATTCTGGGATTGATGCTTTTAACGGCCAGGGCTGCATTAGCGGCAGAGGTTCGCTCAGCGGAGCCGCTGAAGGTTATCGAACGGTGCGGGCGCGGGGCGCTGTTGGATGCGGGCGGTACGCAAGTGCTGCTGCTGGCGGGAAGCCCCTATGAAATGGGGTATCAGCAGGGATACCTGTTAAAGGATCAGGTTCGCACAGTGGTGAAGACAACGCTGTTGATTACGCGCGCGGCGGATTCGCAACGTTACGATGATTTCTTCAACGGCAGTATTGAAAAGGCGTTTGCTCGGACGCGCCCTTTTATCGATAAACGCTACCTGGAGGAAATGCAGGGACTGGCGGATGGCGCCGATTTGCCGCTGGAGGATGTACAGCTTGCCAATATTTTCCCGGAATTGTTTCATTGCAGTGGTTTTGCACTAATGGGCAAATCGGTCAAGGGTGAGCGGCTGTATCACGGGCGCATTCTGGATTACATGACCGAAGTGGGTTTGCAGAATCAAGCAGTGGTCACGGTGTATAAACCGGAGGGTCAGAATGCCTTTATTACCGTGGGATATGCGGGGTTTCTGGGCAGTGTGACGGGAATGAACGAAAAGCAGGTGGCGATTGGGGAGATGGGCGGCCGGGGGGAAGGACAGTGGGATGGGATGCCGATGACGTTTCTGGTGCGGAAGGCTCTGGAGGAATCCAGTACGCTTCAGGAGGCGATGGAGCTGTTTCGCAGCATGCCGCGCACCTGCGAATATTACTATGTGATTTCGGATGGGAAAATTCCGGACGCGCGGGGGCTGGCATGTACGCCGGAGCGGTTTGAGGTTATTGTACCGGGAGAGGCTCATCCGCAGCTCCGCCATGCCATAACCGACGCTCTACTGATGAGCGCCGGCGAGCGATATAAGCATTTGGTCCGGCTGGTGCAGGATCAGTACGGGAAAATAGGCGTCGAGGAAGCGCTGGATCTGATGAATCGTCCGGTGGCGATGAAAAGCTGCCTGCACCGGGTGCTGTTCACACCGGAAACCTTAGAACTGTGGGTTGCCAATGCCGCCGATACCAGCGAAGCGAATTATGCCGCTTGTTATCAGCCGTATTATCATTACAGTTTTGCGGACCTGCTGGCGCGGGTTCCGGAGAAAATGCCGTCGGACGCCAAGATGATTCCGGAGCCCAGCCGGAAAGTTTTAAGTGATGCTGATTCTGAAACAAGCGCTGATACTGCTGAAACGAAGGAACGTTCCGTAATTACCGGAACAGTGCCGGCGGATTGTTGTCGGATTATGCCGCCCTCGAATGACCCGAAGCAGCAAACCTGGCTTGGATTATACGACGTGCCCATGGCGGCGTTTGATTATCAGATGACTCGAAAATATTTGCTGGCGGGATATGAGGTTTTTGAGGTGCGTTTCCCTTCGCCGTGGCAAACCGTTTTTCCGGAAAACAATACGGTCTATTGTGAGTATTATCGGTCGCGGAGTGAGAACGTCCGGCCGGCGGTTATTATTCTTGATATTCTCGATGGGTCGATGACCATTTCGCGACTTATCGCGAACGCCTTGGCCGGCCAGGGGGTCGATGCCTGCATCCCGGTTTTACCGCATTATGGTCCGCGACGTTCTGCGGATATGCAATTCATCGTTGACGCCCCGAATCATTTGGTGAAGGCGGTGCAGCAGGCCGTGGTTGACGTTCGCCGGACGGCTCGGTGGCTGGCGAGTCAGGAGTTGGTTGACTCCACGCGTATCGGATTGTGCGGGACCAGTCTGGGTGGATTTATCGCGGCGTTGACGGCGGGTGTGGATGGGACCTTTCCGAGAGTGGGATTGATTCTGGCGGGAGGCGACCTTGTTAGCGTACTTACCACGGATAGTTCTGAAGTCCGGCGATTGAAAGCCGAGATAGAGAAACGCAACATCACTAAAGAACAGCTTGAAACATTTCTGGAGTCCATTGAACCGCTTCATTTTGCGAATCGACTAAAAAACTGCAAGGTGCTTATGATTAATGGATCAACCGATGCCATTGTGCCGCCGGAATCCGCCCGCCAACTCGCCGACGCGACCCAGGCTGAGATCGTGTGGTATCCGACGGATCATTATGGGATGGTGCGTTACCTCATCCCTGCACTCGGCAAACTATGCGGGCACTTTCCGATGACAAAATGGTAAATCTGTTTTTTCCAGCAACTTCTGATAATAAGCAAATCCAAGAGCCTGAGTATGCCTGGATGGAACGTTTTACAGACATTTTTAAGGCAAAAGTGTTATTTTGTGCAAACGCAAACGTGGCGTGGCGGCGAAGTGGCCCGTATTCGGCATTCTAAAGGATCAGGACGTGGTTTGCGTCGAAGTGGTCAGGGACATACAGGGGGCATGTATTTACAAAACAAGTAATTCGGTAAGTCGTTTGTTTGCAATCACTTAGCGTTATTCGCATTAAAGAACCTCGGCCTCTCCTGTTTTTTGGATTGTTTAGTAAGTTTCCTAAAATTAGTATTTCTGAACTGTTCCAGGCTTTTTGGGGGCCGGGGTATAAAATGTGTATGAAATGAAGGGGGGAATGCTCTTTTTAAAAAAATTACTGGCAATCATTACCTATATAATATAAGTGTTTATAGGATTATAATATGTAATTATTAATCGAACATGTAAGACGATATGGATTGGATCATTATAACTGACAAGAAAAAGTTAACAATACTGATGGTTGATTTAACAGTAAATAATAGGGCGATATTCTGCAAAATATCGCCTTAATTTTATATGCCGGTATTACTTACCGAAATAAACTCCAAATAATGTAGTATTTAAAGTTCAAGGGAGAATTTCATTATGGCGACGGATGTTAAGCAAATCGGCAATCTGGTTCAGGAAAAAAGTGAGTTTGTACGAATATTATTCGGTGAAATTGATAAAGTGATTGTCGGTCAGCGGTATATGTTGGAACGGATGCTGATCGGTTTATTAGCGAACGGACATATTTTACTGGAAGGCGTACCAGGGCTGGCCAAGACGATGGCGGTGACCACCTTATCCCGGGCTATTGACGCTGATTTTCGACGAATCCAGTTCACGCCGGACCTGCTTCCCGCCGACTTGATCGGCACTCAGATTTATCGTCAATCGGATGGTGATTTTTTCACCCGCAAGGGGCCGATTTTCGCCAATATCATCCTAGCTGATGAAATCAACCGAGCACCGGCCAAAGTCCAGAGTGCTTTATTGGAAGCCATGCAGGAAAGGCAGGTCTCCATTGGAGATGAGACTTTCGCGTTGCCTAGTCCTTTCCTGGTTTTGGCCACACAAAATCCCATTGAACAAGAGGGGACTTATCCATTGCCGGAAGCCCAGCTTGATCGATTTATGATGAAACTCAAGATTGACTATCCTAATAAAGAAGAAGAACGTCAAATACTGGACAGGATGGCTCAGACGAATAAAACGTTCGACGTGAAAGCTGTCATCCGCCCTGACCAGATTGCCGAGGTGCGCGGCGTTGTTGATGAAATCTATATCGACGAAAAGATTAAGGATTATATTGTTGATATTGTGTGCGCCACCCGCGATCCGGTCAAGTATGGCATCGATATGGGTAATTTCATCAGTTACGGCGCCTCACCAAGAGCCACCATATATCTGGCCATAGCGGCCAAAGCCCACGCTTTTATTCAACAAAGGGGATATGTAACGCCTCAGGACGTGAAAAGCATCGGCCTGGATGTATTGCGGCATCGAGTCATCGTTAGTTACGAGGCCGAAGCGGAGGATAAAACCAGCGAAGATATCATCAGGACGATTTTTGATAATATCGAAGTGCCGTAAAATTGCTTTGTGTTTGGTAATCGTCTTTATGTGACATGATGCCATGATACCCCAGGAATTAATTAAAAAAATCAGGCAGATTCAGATATACACCTCAAGAACGGTGGACGCCAGCTTTGCCGGCCAGTATGAAAGCGTTTTCAAAGGCCGCGGCATGGAGTTTGATGAAGTTCGTGAATATACTCCCGGTGACGATATTCGCACGATTGATTGGAATGTAACCGCACGTACGGGGAGGCCGTATATAAAACGGTTTGTTGAAGAACGCGAGATGACGGTTATTTTTGCGGTTGATCTGAGCGCTTCGGGTGATTTCGGCACGGTTAACAAGGCAAAGAACGAATTGGCGGCCGAATTTTGTGCGGTTATGGCTTTCGCCGCCGCAAAAAACAATGACAAAGTAGGCTTGCTGGTCTTTTCCGATCAGATTGAGTTGTATATCCCTCCCAAAAAGGGCATCAACCATATGCTGCGCCTGGTTCGCGAGCTGTTATTTTTTCGCATGCCTAGAAGAAAAACGAACATCAGTCAAGCGTTGGATTATCTTGCCAAAATTCTGCACAAGAAAGCAACCGTATTCCTGGTGTCCGATTTTATTGAGTCCAATTTCAGTAAACCTTTGAGTCTTTTGAATCGACGCCATGATGTAATCGCCGTTTCGGTGCGTGATCGAGCGGAAATTCAACTCCCGAATATTGGACTGGTTGAACTGATTGACGCGGAAACGGGTCAAACAATGCTTGTTGATACATCCAGCCGCCGTTTCAGAAACACCTACAAAAACACCAGCACCGAGCAATTTGACGATTTAAAGGGTATGTTAAGACGAATCAATATCGATTGTATCAATATCAGTACGGATAAACCGTATATACGGGATTTAGTAAGATTTTTTCACATGCGTCACAGGCGTCAATAAACAATAACCGTTTCGCGATAGGAAATTTTATACGAGAGAATAAGTTATGGAAGAAAAACTAAATTTCTCACTGCCTGAAAAAAAGCAAAAAACATCGCTTACGACCAAAATATCCGTCCTGTTATTATTCGTTTTAGTTGTCTTGATGCTGATCAATTTATTTAGACCTTTTCATCAAGGGTCGCGGCCGGAAAATTCAAATTCTCCTCTCGCAATTAATAAAATCAAGGAACTGGCCGTTAAACTGTCTGATCGCAATTTGTCCGCCCGGGCGGCCCGAGTTTGGCAGGAGTATTTATCCGCCGCCGATAATATATCTGATGTTGAACGAGCCAAGGTCCTTTACCAGATTGGGGTGCTTCTGGAAAAAACCGGTAGTTACGAAGATGCGATTGAATATTTCTATCGCAGCGAAATGACCGCCGGCTTGTCCGAACTTGAATCCCAAATCAATACCCATGTCAAGGAATGCTTTGAAAAACTCGGTCAATTTTCAGCCTTGCGCTATGAATTGATGGATCGCACCAGCATGGATAAGTCCCGGCAGGCGGGTGATAAAATCGTGGCGGAAATCGGCCCGGAGAAATTTACCGAGGCCGACCTGGATTCAGTTATCGAGAAGGCCATAGATAATCAGCTTTCCGGCATGGCGGCGTTTATGACGACAGAACAACTCCATGAACAGAAAAAGAAAATATTGGATCAATACAAGGATCCGTCAGCCAGGCTGGATTTTCTCCGGTCGTGGCTTGCCGAGGAAGTATTGTATCGTCAGGCGTTGGCGGATAAATTGTCCGAACAGCCCGATGTCAAAAGCGTTATCGATGATGTGGTTCGCAGCGTACTCAGCCGGCGATTCATGGACAACGAACTGGCGGATAAAATCAACATCACCGAAACCGATCTGCAAACATACTATCAAGCCCATAAAGATGAATATATGGAATCCGCCAAGGCGAGCATCAGCCATATTCTCGTCGAGAGCAAGCAGCAAGCGAATGACCTGAAGGATCGCCTTAAAAACGGCGACGATTTTAATGAACTCGCCAAAGAATTTTCCACGGATTCGGCGACGAAAGATAAAGGCGGGGAAATTAAAGCCGAGGTGGCGGAGGGAACTTATGTGTCAGGAATCGGCGAATTTGAAGAACTTAATCGCAGGATATTCGCCGCCAATGCCGGAGATATTTTAGCGGAGCCTTTCAAGACGGACAAAGGCTGGGAAATTATCAAAGTGCGCGAGAAAACCGCAAAACGGCAAAAGAAATTTGATGAAGTCCGTCAACAGGTCATTACCGAATTGTTGAGCCAAAAACGCCGGGACGTTCAGGCCGGCCTTATTCAGCAGATGATGGACAGGTACAATGTTATCGTACACACTTCGGCATTTAAGGGTGCAGAGCAGAATAATGCGGAACTTCCGGATAATACATCCGCCGGGAAATAACATATGTCGAAATTGGATATAAAAAATTCGACTATTTTTATTATGTTGCTGTATGGCGGCCTGCAATTGTTTTGTTCAGGTTGTGAAAAAAACTCGGAGAAAAAACAGACCGTAACCTTTGAAATTGACAAAGAATATCAAAAAGGTCCTTTGACCGTTCACGTGCGTGTGGATAAATCCAAGCTGATGATTGCCGATACGTTGCTGTTGGAATTTGAAGCAAGTGTTGAGCCGGATTATGAAGTTAAAATGCCGGGTGTGGATGGGCTACTGAAGGATTTTGGTATTGTTGATTGGAATAATCCGGGCAGCAAGCTGGATGAAAATCATCGTGTGGTCAATACTTATCGTTATCGGCTTGAGCCTTTTCTGTCAGGCACATTTTCCCTTCCCGCTTTTACCTTTGAATTTCACGGCGTTAACGATTCTAATGAACAAAAGCATGAATTGACCACGGAGCCGTTCGATATTGAAGTGACGTCGATTTTGGGAGAGCGGCGCGCCGATCTGAAAATAGCCGATATTGAGGGAGTTGTCGGCGTTCCCGCCAAGTCGTCGTATGGCTGGATTGGCATATTTTGCATTGTCGGTGTGGTTGTAGGGGGTTTCGTGTGTATTTATCTTATCCGTCGGCGGCCTCACGAAGTGGTTAAGATTTTCAAGCCGGCCCATGAAATCGCATATGAACGGTTGCGGGATCTGGTGGAGCAGGACCTGATAAACGCCGGCAAAATAAAGGAATTTTATGATCGTGTCAGTGATATTCTCAGGCATTATATCGAGCATCGATTTGATTTCAGAGCGCCAGAGAAAACCACGGAAGAATTTCTGGCCGAGATTCCATCGGCAAACGTGCTGTCTTCGCCGGATCAGAATCGCCTGGGTGAATTTCTTCAGCACTGTGATCTGGTGAAATTCGCCAGATACAGTCCCACAACCGATCAGATTCAAAAAACCTTCGATTTGGTCAAGAATTTTATCGAAACAACCAAATCGGAGGAGAAAAAGATAGATATGGCGACAATAGCGTCTGATAAGAAGCTTGAAAGCGTAAGTGTATAAATGGAATTGTATTCTCCCTGGGTATTATTGTTGTTTTTGCTTTTGCCGGCGGCAGGCTATCTGAAGCGGCGTCGGCGAACATCGGCGGCGATACGATTTTCCAGCTTGAATAATGTTCGGCGTTGTCCGGTTTCGTGGCGGCAACGTTTGCGACCCTTGCAGCATATAATGCGTTTTTTCTGCATGGCGTTATTAATCCTGGCCATGGCGCGGCCCAGGAAAGGCACCGTGCTTTCAGAGATTTCGACGGAAGGCGTCGCCATTGAAGTTGTGGCGGATCGTTCCGGCAGTATGCAGGCGGAAATGGACTATTTCGGTGAAAAGCCGGACCGTTTTGAAGTGGTGAAAAGAGTATTTTCCGACTTTATTTCCGGCGACAAGAAAGGCTTAACAGGTCGGGGCGGCGATCTGGTCGGTTTGATTACCTTTGCACGTTATGCGGATACAACCTGTCCGTTGGTGCTGAGCCACAATGTACTGCTTGAATTTCTGAAAAAGACTCAAATTGTCAGACTGCGCAGTGAGGACGGCACCGCCATTGGCGACGCCATTGCTCTGGCGGCGGCAAGGTTGAAAAAGGCCGAAGAAGAGATACAACAACGCAAAGTCCGTCTTCTCGAAACGGGTGAAAAACAACCGAATAAGCAGGAAGCCGGCTTTACCATCAAGAGCAAAGTAATTATTCTGCTTACTGACGGTATGAATAACGCCGGTCGGTACGAGCCTCTTAATGCCGCCAAACTCGCCGAAGAATGGGGCATAAAAATCTACACCATCGGCATCGGTTCCGCACAGGCCTATACGACCATTCAAACGCCGCTGGGAACATATAAAATGCCGACCGGGCAGTATCTTGACGAAAATCTGCTTAAGGCCATCGCGGAAAATACCGGCGGATTTTACGGTCGGGCCGACAACGCGGAGACATTACTTCAGATTATTGAGAAAATCAACGATTTGGAAAAAACCGAAGTTAAATCCATCCAGTATGCACAGTATTCGGAGCGTTTTGGACCGTGGACTCTGGGGGCGCTAATATTGTTGACGCTGGAAATCCTGGCTGGATGCACCTTGTTTCGCAAGATTCCTTGAAAAGGACTTGACCATTTTATGAATTTGGGAAACGACAGAGCGTTGTGGTTGTTATTTGCCGTGCCAACCATTTTGGCGCCCCTATATCTCTGGTGTTTCTGGCGAAAAGCCCGTGCTTTAAGGGTATTGGCCAGCGTCGATTTGCTTAAAAAGATTAATATTTCCACAAGCCTGCAAAAGCAGATATTCAAGGCCATACTGCTGGTGATGGCGTTTATTAGTATCGTCATGGCATTAACACAGCCTCGTTGGAATCCTCAGGCTCAAAAAATAAAACGTCAGGGTCGGGATGTCTGTATTTTGCTGGATACGTCCCGTTCCATGCTGGCCGAGGACATCAAACCCAACAGGCTGGAACGGTCCAAAATAGCCATACGGGATCTCATGGAAACCTTACAGGGAGACCGAATTGCGATTGTCACGTTCGCCGGAAATGCGACGGTAAAATGCCCCCTGACTCAGGACTATGCCTTTGTACGAATGGTGTTGGCGGACATCTCAACGGAAAGCACAAGTCGAGGGGGCACCATGATCGGCGACGCCATCCGTAAAGCCGCCGAAGACGTTTTCGACAAACAAAGTCGTGAATTTAAGGATATTATTTTGATCACCGACGGCGAGGATCATGATAGTTTTCCGGTGCAAGCCGCGGAAAAAGCCGGCAAAGAAGGTATTCGAATCATCGCCATCGGTCTGGGGGATGAAAATCAGGGCTCTCGGATTCCCATTACAGGCCCGAACGGTGAAAAAACGTTTATGAAATACAAGGGGGAGGAGATTTGGTCCAAGCTGGATGCGGACACCCTCCGCCAGGCGGCGTATGCAACCGAAGGTGGAAAGTATTTATCGGTGGAACCGGGAACAACCCTGGACCTGGGTCAGATTTACGAGGAACTGATCGTTTCGGCGCAAAAGCGTCAACTTGAATCGGCCACCATGATGCGATATGATGAAAAATTCCAGATTTTCCTTACTTTGGCATTGGCATTGGTTATATGGGAGTATCTGACGAGTGACCGCAAGAAGACATAATATTATCATAACCCTGCTTTGTCTGATCGCGCTTGGTCGTGTAGCTAAAGCGGATTCCTTGCACAATCTGGTGCATGAGGGAAACGCCCTGTATGATAAAGAACATTTTAATGAGGCAATCAAAGCCTATGACCAGGCTCTTGTTGACAACCCGCAATCACCAGAACCAAAATTCAATAAAGCTAATTGCTATTTCCGGCTGGATGACCTGACGAAGGCGGTAGATCTCTATAACGAAGCGGCCGCTGAAAGCAAGGATATGTCGTTGGTGGAAAAAGCCAAATATAATCTGGGTAATTGTCATTTTGAGCGGGGCGTCAAGCAAAAAGACTCCGATCTTCAGAAAGCCGTGGAGGATTTGCAGGCGAGTATTAGATGCTGGAGAGGTGTTCTGGAAATCCGCCCCGAAAATGAAAAAGCCGCTCAAAATATCGAAGTGGCCCGCCTGATAATCAAGGATATTATCGATCAAATCAACAAACAAAAGGAACAACAACAGCAACAGGCTCAAAAACAACAACAATTGCAGGAACAGCTTAAGGCCCTTGCCGAACAGCAAAAAGCCTTGGCCCAAAAAACACAACAAACGAAGGAACAGGCGGATCAGGGACAAATCAATTCCCAACAAGCCGAACAACGTTATCAGCAGCAATCTCAGGAACAAGATCGGATTAAAGATGAGACCGAACAGGCATTGCAGCAAGTTCAGCAGCAGGGAGCAAATGCGAACCAGACACAATCCATGCAACAGGCCGGCTCTGAGCTTGAGCAGGCGATAAATAATCAGGCAAAGGCACAATCCGATCTGAACGCTTTCCAAGGCGATCAAGCCGTTGACTCCCAGAACAAAGCTGTCAAACACCTTGAAAATGCCTTAAAAGCCTTGTCTCAACGGGATTCGTCGGGTCCGCAACAAAATCAGGAACAACAAGGACAGCAGCAAAAACAACAATCGTCTCAGCCACAACCATCTGACCAAACGAATGAAGAGGAAAAATCGCAGCAGCAAAACAAACAGCAGGCTGCCGCCGCTGCTGCCGCCACGGCGCAGGAAATTCTGGATAAGGAGCAACAGGAGAAAAAACAGCGTCAGATTCTTCAACACGGCGGTTATCAGAATGTCGAGAAAGACTGGTAATATGAATACCGGTGTTAAAATCTTTACACTATTGCTTTCAGTACTCCCATTCGGAGTCGTCCAGGGAGCTGTCAGAATTATCGCTCAGGTGGATACGTCCAAGGATATTTATGTTAATGAAAATTTTGCCTATTACATTCTTATCGACGGAGACAACAAAGCGGGTGAGGTTGATCTCTCTCCTTTAGCGAAATATCATCCGCAAAGCGCCGGCAACAGAGATGTATCGCAGACATCCATCAGTATTATTAACGGCAGAACAACAAAAACCGCCACCAAGCAGTATGTTATGAGCTATTCTTTAAACGTTGATCATCCCGGTCTCATACGCCTGCCGCCGGTTACCGTAACCCTTGATGGAAAAGATTATCAAACAAATCCCGTGGATATTACCATTCTTCAACCGGGCACAACCGATCAATTGGATCTGGAAGTAACCTTATCAGAACAACGATGTTATGTCGGCCAGCCGATTATTATGACGGTTAATTTCTACATTTCCGCAAATATTGGCGATTTTCAGTATAATATACCCATTTTTGACGGCGACGACTTCTATATTGAAGATGCGGATGTTTCCGATCAGCCGTTTAAGGAATATAATCTCGGCAACGGCGCCATCGCCCGCATCGCTCAATCTCGTACAACTCATCGCGGCAAGGATTCGATTCTGCTGTCCTTTAGCAAAGTTTTGATTCCCAAACAGTCCGGAGATAAGGTCATTCCGCCGGCTTGCGTTTCCGCCGATGTCGTTGTAGGTTACGATCGTACTCGCGACCCTTTTGACGTTTTCGGGTCGGCGAAAAAATACAAGCGGTTTATGGTCGGTTCAGAACCCTTGAAACTAACCATATTGCCGCTTCCGGAAGCAAACAAACCCAGTGGGTTTTATGGCCTGGTCGGTCAATATTCCATTTCGGCCTCCGCCCAACCCACGGAGGTCAATGTGGGCGATCCCATTACGCTGACGATAAAAATAGGCGGAAGTAAATATTTAAATCCGATCCAGTGGCCGAATCTGGAGCAGATTTCGGAATTGGCGAATAACTTCAAAATTCCTTCGGAGAAGGCGACGCCCGCAATTGAAGACGGTTATAAGGTTTTCACCCAGACCATCCGGGCCGCTAACGATAACGTTGCTTACATACCATCTATACCGCTTGCCTATTTCGACGCCGATAAAGGTGAGTATGTCGTGGCTAAGACCGATCCTATAAAACTTAAGGTGTCGCCCACGAAGGTGCTTACCAGCGCCGATGTGGAAGGCGGAAGCACGGCGCGTTTAAATAAGGAAGTGGAAGCGATAAAAAAAGGACTTTCCGCCAATTACGAATCCTTTGACGCCCTGGTTGATCACACCTTTTCTCCCCTTGTTGTGGTAATCACCCCTGGTTATGCCGCCATCTGGGCCGCCCCTTCGTTTTTATTGCTGGTCAGTGTCATCGTCAGGCTCATTACCCACAAAACTCCGGGAAAAACGGCTTTACGTCGTAAACGAAGCGCCGCCGGCCGGTCTGTCCGTCTGCTCAAACAGATTTCTTCCGCTAAATCCGAATTGCGTCCTGAACAACTCGCTTCGGCGATGAAACAATATTTGGGCCGTCGCTTTGATAAAACGGCAGGGTCATTGACATCCAACGATTGTTTTGAAATTATCATTCATGCCACAGAGAACAAGGACCTTGCCCAATGCTTCAGGGATATTATAGCTGAATGTGAAGCCGCCAGGTACGCTTTGAAAACAAACGATATTAATGAAACAAAGGTTTCTGAAGTGGTCAAACTTATTCGTGATATTGATAAAAAATCCAAAATGTGATGAAAAAATATAATATATTACTTCAATTCCTGTTATGGTTGTCAACAACGTCAATGGCCAAGGCCGAATTGTCAAAGGATGAAATCAATACGCTCTATATTGACGCGAATCATCAGTTCAGGCAGGCTAATGAGGCCGTGGATTCCGAACAGGCCAAACGGTACTATCAAAAAGCAATACTCGGTTTCGAGCGAATTATTAATGAAGGTGATGTTCATAATCCTAAATTATATTATAATTTAGCCAATGCGTATTTACTCCGGGGACAACCGGGCGGGGCCATACTGAACTATCGCCGGGCCCAAAAACTCGATGGCGCGGACGAAAATATCCGGAAAAATCTGGCTTTCGCCCGCAGTCAACGAATCGATAAAATTACTCCAAAACCTGAAAAACGCATTCTTCAGACGCTGTTTTTCTGGCATTATGATTTTTCTTTAAAAACCAGATCATTATTAACGTGTATATTTTGGGGAATGGCATGCCTCTGTATAACTGGTATGCTTTGGTTTGGCCGTTCCACTCCCTTAAAAGGATTAGCGGTTATTTCCGGTATTTTGCTGTTTTGTTTTTTAGCGTCGGTGCTTGTTGAATATAGAGCTTTCGCCCACGATGTTAACGGCGTCATTATCACCAAAGAAGTTATCGCTCGTCAGGGAGACGGCGTTAATTACCCTCCCAGTTTCAAAGAACCGCTTCATGAAGGAACAGAATTTTATCTGATTGAAAAAAGGCCGGGATGGTTGCATATACGCCTTTCTGACGGAAGTGATGGCTGGATAGTCGATGATAGTACTGATTTAATTTAACGCTGCGTTCAGAAATAATTATTGCAGCACATTTATAAACGTCCATTTTTCGAGGCGCATACCGGCGATACTTTCATTTCATCCGGTTTCTATTGCCGAATTGCGGCAAAGCCGATTAACCTATCGTGAGCATCTGCTGCATCTTTCGATAAGCACAATTCACCGTTACGTTGCTACGGATCATTTGCTTTGATTTATTAGCTCAAACTGACTGAGTCTTGACCGTAAAGTTATGTAAGTCATTGTTCAATAGATGTTTATGTGGCCATTAGAAATAGTTTAAATTAGCCATCCGCCGCAGGCGGATACCACAATTTTGCATTTTTCATTTTGATTTTTGCATTCTTAAACTAACCATCGGTCAGTTTGTGTAAATTATAAAGGATTATGAACGAAATTTTCCAACACAATCTTAATATACCGACAAGCTATATGGAATACAAGCATGAAATATATTTCTTTTCCTTAATATAAGCTTTAAAGCAGTTCAACGATTTTGGTTAAGATTCAATATTTATCAAGCGATGGGCTTGTTTTATGATGTCGGTGAATCGGTTTCCTCGTGCATTTGGCCGAGTTTGGCGGCGAGGTTATCAAGGCGGCGGGCGGTGTCGGTGTGTTTGGCAAGGGCGTTGTTGAGGTGTTTGCCGACGAGGGCGAAGTCGGCCTGGACGCCTTCCAGGTCGCCGCCCAGGCGAGTGAGTTGGCGGCGGATATCCTGGGCGTTCTTTTCGATTTGCAGGCCCCGCAGGCCGGCGGCGACGACCATCAGGTAGGCATAAAGCGTGTTGGGTGAGACCGGCACAACCTTTTTCGCACGGGCGTAGGCGCAGGCGTCCAGGTCCGTCCCGACGGAGAGCAGCAGTTCATAATAGACATTTTCCGCCGGGACGTACATCAAGGCAAAGTCCAGCGTGCCTTCATCCGGCAGGATGTACTTTTCGGCGATTTCGTCAACACGACGGCGAACATCCCGCAGAAACGTTTTTCGTAGTTTGCCCCGTTCTTCTTCGCTATCGGTTTCCAGCATCGCCTGAAAATTGGGCAGCGGAAACTTGGCGTCAATGGCCACACCGCCCTGTGCCAAAATCACCCACCCATCAACAGTCGCTCCGCTTTGAAAACGGTGCTGCAACTCGTAGTGTGCCCGCGGCAGAACTTCCGCGAGCAGGTTTTCCAGCGACCACTCACCCAGTCCGCCGCGTAGCTTGGGGCTTTGGAGAATGTCCTGCAACTTCCGCACATCAGTGCCCACCTGCAAAATCTGCCTTGCCGCCTGGCCCAGTTCGCCCAGTTGGCCCTTTACGTCGCCGATGGTCTTGCCGGTGGCGTCCAGACGCTGGTTGATGTGGGTATTTAGGTTGCTCAGGGTTTGGGTTAGTTGTTCGTTAAGGTGGGCCAACCGCTGATCCTGTTGCTGGGTGGCGCCAAGCATCTGTTGGCTTAGCAATTGCATTGAATCGCTCGGTGCTGTCCGCCCCAGCCGCCGCCAGATCAGCAGCACCGCCAAGGTCAACACGCCCAACAATACCAACACAACGACAAGCAGCAGTGTTAATAGTGAAGATTCAGGCATGAAGGTAGTATATGCCAACAAAAGTGTTTATTCCAGTAAAAAGGCTTAGCCCCCGACGATCGAGGCTGTGTTGTAATTATTGGATTCGACGAACAATGATAAACATAGTATCCTTTTGTCAGCATCAGTCAAGGAGCCGTGGCGCCGGGGATTTGGCGCCCCTGGATCAGGACGGCGTGGAAATAGTCTCTATCATCCGGGGCTAAGGAACGCGGGCAGGATGCCCTCGCCACGTTTCCGCAAGAAGATACTGGTTAAAACACCTCAAGCGAAATAACTCCCGGCATCAAAAACGAACATGACAGCCGAATGGTTCTGGGAAAAAGGAGCTATTTTCCGTAAATTTCAACCTCGACGTAATGGCTATTGTCGTTTTGATTGTTGCCCTGACTGTAAAGGCGGATATAGCGGGCCTTGACACCCTTGGCGTCGATGAGTTTGCCTGCGGCCTTATCGATGTAGTTCATATCCCGGCCTACGCCCAAACCTAATGAGTTGTCATGGTCGTTATTGAATAACGTGGTTACGTCCGTGATAAAATCCGGATCATTGGAAACCTGCACGACAACGTCCTTGTAAACCCGCGCGGTCTGGTGGTAATGCCAGACGACAATAGCGTAAAGCTGATATTCGTTTTCCAGATCAATCTGGACCCATTGTTTGAAGGGGCCTAATTCAACCAGGCTGCTTTCGGCGGCGTCTTTATCGCCATCGACGATCATGTCCGGGCGGCCTATAGTCGGATCCATATCGGAACTGGTTACGGGTTTTCCCTGGGCGAGATTTTTTACTCCGGGAGGGGCCAGGAAGGGAGGCCGATCCTGTTTGGTGTCCGGTTCCAGGTTAGGAATGCCGGCAAGGTTTTCCGGAGTTCCCACAAACATCGCTTTGGGTAATTTCAAGGGGATGGGAACCAGGTTTTCCTGTGAATTTTTCGGCGGTTCCTGCGTCGTTGGTTTTTTGCAGCCGGCGGAACCAAGGAAAATCAGGATCGCGAATATCAGTGTTAAGGTAAGGTAATGTTTCATTTGTTATTACTCCTGATTCAAAAAACTCATTCTACATATTCTTTATCATTTTGTCAATATTCGATTAAATTAATGGATTCCCTTCGGTCTTATTTTCCGTAAACTTCAACCTCGAGGTAATGATTCAAGTCATTATCGGTATTGCCTTGGCTATACAAGCGGACATAGCGAGCCTTTATTCCTTTGACGTCAACAAGTTTGCCTTCGGTAGTGTCGAAATAATGCTGATCCTGACCTGCGCCCAGACCCAATGAATTGTCGATGTCATTATTAAATAACGTTGTAACATCGGTGTTGAATTCCTTATTATTGGAAACTTGCACAACGACATCATAATAGATTCTCAGGGTTCGGTGATAATGCCAGAACACAATTGCGTATAACTCATATTCATTTTCCAAATCCACCTGCACCCATTGTTTAAACGGTCCAAGTTCAACGATGTTTTTCTCATATGACTCCTTGACGCCGTCAACAATCATTTCCAGGTTGCCAATGATGGGGTCTAATTCCGAACTGCTTACAGGTTTATTCCTTGCCACATTTTTGACACTCTTCGGGACAAAAAATGGAGGTCGCTTTGTAATCGGCTCGATATTGGGAGGCAATTTTGGGTGACTATGGTTATAAATAATCACTGTTGTAGGCAATTCCAGCGGCAAAGCAATTAAATCTGATTCAACTGTGTCGTTACTTACCGTTGATGGATTATTGCAGCCATTGATTAATACGAACAACGAAATTAAAATGACTACAAAACTTTTCATATCTATTTCCGGAATTTATATAAATTACTCGATATTATCCTGAGACATTTTAGATTAATCCCAAAATGATTGCCAATACGGCCAGTACGATACAGGCAGGCAATAATAATTTCAGGCTTTTTTGAATCGATGCGCCTTTGGCGATGTTCCCCATCATTTTGGGAATAATGACGGCGCCGGCCAGGCCGACGGCGAAAATAATTCCGAAAATACTGCCATAAACTTCGGAGGAGAATTTTGAAAAGGTTACACCGACGGTGGTGGGGAAACAAGGTGCAAAGGCGAGGCCGGCCAGAATCGCCAATAAAGCAGCGTTTGATCCTTTGGTGCATATCATCATGAAAAATATCACAACCACGGCGATAATCGCCGCTCCCGCGATCACCCAGCCGCCAATGGCGGTTAAATCCACATTCAAGCGTCCCGGAAGAAGACTCGTCGCCAATCGACCGACCATCATGGCGATGGCAAAAAAGGAAAGCAAACGTTGGCCGGAAGCGTCCGCCGTCGCGGCTTCAATGCCAGGTTTTTCTTTTTGCAGCACTTCCTTGCCAAAAGAAGGCAACCAGTTACAAAATGAAGCTTCCAGGGCGATATAACAGAATAATACAAACGCAGCAACCAGCACCGCGGGCTGAGTCAAAAGTTTAGTTGTGGCTGCAATATTGAGCCCAGCTTTACTTTCAGGATATCCTTTGGCTAACAGGGCGATAATTACCGGTAATAAGATAATGACTCCTAAAACAGTCACGGCAGCCTCATAGCTTGTTTTGCGGAACAGATAACTAACAATCAAAGGTGTTAGAAATAAGCCTAACCCGAAAAACACATTGGCCAAATTACTTGCAGCAGCAGGATCTTTGCCTTCGAAGAGAACCTGCGGCGCCATGACATTACCTGCCGTGTTTAACGCCATTGCTCCGATTCCCAGCAAAATACAAGGAAACATAACGGTTCCATAACTTTTTCCCGTCGCCAGGATAAAGATACAGACCGCCGTGGCGATAAAACCTATCAACGCGACCCATTTAAAGCCAATAGTATCGCTTATGACACCGATAATCAGAGATGAGACCAGGCAGGAAAACATGAAGGCTGATATTAATGTGCCGAATTTCCCTGCGTCCATATTTACTCGGGGCATCAATTTGACACTGATGGAACCCAGTAAAACAAAGCACATTCCCAATCCAAAAACGCACATTAATGCTACTGCTGATACCATGTTAAATCCTTTCTTGTTTTGAATAACAGATTTTCAGTTATCCTTGCGAAGCAACATATATCATTTTTGGTTTCTTTTAATCCTGATTACCCGCGTCGATTAAC
This sequence comes from Sedimentisphaerales bacterium, assembly GCA_016933395.1. Lineage (GTDB taxonomy): Bacteria > Planctomycetota > Phycisphaerae > Sedimentisphaerales > SM23-30 > JAFGBA01. Next base: position 18,112 of record JAFGBA010000246.1, read on the forward strand.
AGACCGGGAACAGGATTACCGTTCTCATCCGTTACTTTCAGGCAAAATTTCCATTCGCCCGCCTGTTGGATCACTTTTACCAGGATTTGGTTCGATCCTTTCTCCAGAGACACCCTGATCTTATCCTCTCCCATACGAAGAGGTCTGGCGGCGTTATTGGCGTGAATCAATTGGCCGTTAAGCCAGACCTTAACGCCGTCATCGCTGCCGATCTCGAAAACGGCCGGGGCGGCCTTATCCAGGATTAGTGTTGTTTTGAGGTAGGCCACCCGGTCATCATCCTGAGCCAGGTGGTTGAGGTTCATTACTTTTGCATCGGCCTTCGACTGCAATCCTATGGCATCCCGCCATTGGCCCTGCTCAGGATTTTTCTCCGGAGCAAACTCAACATCGAACAAGGCGTTGCCATTTTTCCCCTTGGATGTATATGGGCCTGAAACTCGCCAATCCAGTACGAATCCCTCCAGATCAATAATCTTTTCAAACATTTCCCGTGCCTGTTTTTTAACCGATTCATTGGTGCTGGTATTCTTGAGACGCTGTACAACAGGTTTGATTACTGAAGGATTTCGCGTTAATAGTTTTTCGCTTATTTGCACCAGGCTGACTTCGGCCTCCGCCTGCAAGGACGGTTCGGCGAGTTTGGCTTCGACAAAATCCAGCGCTCGGGCATTTCCATAATGACCGAGGACGCCGATAATAATTTTCCGCTCATCCGCCCGTTCGGCCATAGGATAAGCGGCGATTAGTTCGTCAACGATTTGTCGTTGGTTTTGATCCTGGGCGGAATCATCCAACATGCGAATATAGGCGCGAAACGCCAATATTTTGGTTTTCGCGTCAGAACCGGTTTGGGCCAGGGATTTCATCTGTTTGAGAAAATCGCTTCCCGGCCAGTCCGTCATCGCCCGAAAGGCCGCCTGCCGAAGGTTTTGATTGGATGAAGCAAATTCTTTTTCCAGCAACGGGACGGCATGTTTATCGCCGATTTTACCCATCACGCTTAATGCGGAAATCCGGGATTTTTCATCTTTGATTTCCGGATATTTTTGCAGCAACGCGTTGGCGCGTTGATCGCGGTCATCCAGCTTTTCCGCGACCACGACGATGGCGTTTTCCGTGGTCGAATTGGGTTTTTCGATCAATAAGTCAACGAAATTCGGCAAATCATCGGGCGTCGCCAGCGACTGCAAGGCTTTGACCGCTTCGGAAGCTGTTTTTCGATCAGCCGTTTTGGCGACGGCGAACAAGGCCGGAACCGCCGCCGTGATCTGCCGCTCCGGGCAGGATTTGACGAACTCCAGGGCGGTGTTTTCCTCGATTTGGCCGCCGGGTATAAATTTGATTCTTTCGATAATGGTTTGATTGGCGTTTGTGTCTGATAAACGGTAAAGAGCATTTCTGGCTTCGTTTTGTTCGGAGCGATCGGAAGCTCCGGCCGCTGCCTGAGCCAGTAAAATGGCGCTATTGGCGTCACCCAGTTCGACCAGGGCGCGATAAGCACTTATGCGAACGGCCATTTCCGAACTTCCTGTTAAGGGCTCCACTTGCTGTCTGCCGATTTTCAAGGGATTTTTCGCCAGGGCGGTAACGAGTTGTATCTGGGTGGAAGGCGAAAGCCGGGATATCTGGTCGGCGATTTTCTGAAGTTGAGCTTTATTGTCCAAACCGGAAACGGCCTGCGAGGCGGCTCGTTGCAATATGGCATTGTCAACGTTGGTAGCTTGAAGGATCAATTCCTGGGAATCTTCCACTTTCAATCCAATCAAACCCATTAAAGCGCCGGCTTGAATAACATCATCATTATCGGTGTTATATAGTTTACGATAGATGTTTTCCGCTTTGCTGTTTTGCCCGTTGGCCGTGAAGGACTGCGCACAACTCAGCAGGGCGTCCTGAACGCGGTTTTGCAGGGATTCGGATTTAATATTCAATAGTGTCTTGCTTGCCGAATCGCCGCCGATATATCCTAAAGCCTGAATGGCCGCCGCCGCGATCTCCGTGGAAGGATTTTCCGCCAAAACAGCCAAACGTCCGACAGCGCTCTCCACCCGCCGCACGCCCAGGGTGGTGATAACGCCGGTCTGAATCTCCGGATCATTCGTTTGTTCCAGTTGCGTCAATAAAACGTTATCGACCTCCGGACCGGGGATATTTTCCAGGGCATATCGGGCCGGATTGGTGGTGGGGGGATCGGTCAGCAGTTTCGCCAGTATCGGGATTGATTTTTCAGAACCAATCACGGCCAGCTTGCGACAAATATAATCCTGGGCCGCCGGGGACGGTTTGGCATTCAAGGTGTCTAGAAGTTTGTTTTCAATAATATCCGCGGCGGCGGGTATGGCGGCGTGGGTGTTAATCAATTCATTGAGTTGATATAACGGGGCCGGGCTTTTGTCCCAGTCATGTTCCTTTAATTTTTCGATGAGAACATCAAGAGTTTCCAGATGGCCTCCTTGAGGCGTATCGTCCGCCGGCAAATCGCCCAGGGCGTATTGTATGCCGGCTAGATAATGCTCCAACACCGGCGTGGTCCAGGTCAGGTGGTGATTGTGGCCCAAGGCGCAATAGAATAACCGACCTTTGCCGACGGATTTTATCCAGCTTATGCCGGTATCCATGTCCGCGGCGGTGATGCCCTCGGCATTTTTTGTATTCGCGTCGGACATGTCCAGGCTCATCAGCACCCGCTGATTAAACCGCGAGTATTGCGGCGGGGACGTTCGGTAAATTTCGTCATTAACCTGGAATCCTTTGCCGCCAAACGGCCGCATCAAAGGATGGCTCGGGTCGTCAAGCTTGATCGCCCAGACGCCATTGGCGTACCACGGATGGCCGTTAAAGAGTCCGCCCATCATCATCGTTCCTTCGGGCCAGTTGTAAAAATTATCCGTCGCCGCATGAATGCCTATGATGCCTTTGCCGCCTTTAATAAAATTCATCAGGGCGTTTTGTTGCGCCTCATCGGGCGTCAGTCTGGTGGTGTTATTGAAGCAGATGGCGTCGAACGCCTGCAAATCCTGAGCATTAATGATATTCATGTCAACGCTATGGACCACTTTGAAAGCCCCGGTTTTTTCGCTCATCACATCAAGCGCCTTGTTCCAATAGGGGATGCTGCTGTGCTTGTAGCCGTTACATAAGCTAAAAACCAGCAGAATACGTTCTTTGGCCGGTTGCACGACGGGCTTGTCAGGCATGGCCTCGGTGATTTTTTGAATTTCCTGCTCGGATATCGCACGGGCGCTTGCCGTAAAAATGAGCGAGATAACAAGAGTCAACCGATATATTTGAAAAACTTTATATTTCATGCCAATATCCTGTATGTGAAATATTCATCTTGATTATAAATGCCACGAATTTCGATAGGGGCGCATTAAATATTGATTGGCGTCATCATCGCCGATAAACACTTCCTTTTTGGCGTCCCATTTTAATTTTCGGCCTGTCAACATGGCGATTTCGCCCAGGAGCCCGACGCTGATGGATCGGTGGGCGACCTCCGCCGGCGCCACGGTTTCTTTCCGGGATTTTACGCACTCGATGAAATTCCGGCTATGATCGTTCGAGGTATAAAGTTGAATTTCATTGGGGCCGATGGTTTCACGAAATATATTCGGTTCAGAAGCCGATGATCTCCTGCGATTCACATGGAGCCAGCCTTTATCGCCATACCAGCAAGCGCCCATACCGTGGGGAAGTTGTGATTCATTGGCGACGCGAAGTTGAATCCCGTTGGCATATTTACATAGGAAATCATAAGCATAAGGCGTGTTATAAATTCCTTCCTCCGGGTATTTCCCTTTACCCTCGATTTCCACCGGTCCGTCGTGATCCAATCCCAGTCCCCAGTGAGCAATATCAATATGATGTCCGGCCCAATCCGTCAACTGGCCTCCGGAATAATCCATAAGCCAGCGCCAATCGAAGTGTGGACCGTTGCCGCCTTCGGAACCGAATTTGCCGTTAAAATTCTGATATGGCCGCCACGGCGCCGGTCCCAGCCACATATCCCAGTCAATGGAATCGGGAGCCTTTTCCAAAACCGGTGTCGGTCCTTTCCTACCGTCCGGTAAACCAACTTCCACATACTCAATTTTACCGATGCGCCCATTGCGAACCAGTTCCGCGGCGTGATGAAAATGCTGCACCGAACGCTGCCAACTACCCGTTTGCCAGATAAGTCCGTAACGTTTGATCGCATTGCACATGGCACGGCCTTCGGCGATGGTCCGCGCGAACGGTTTTTCACCATACATATCAATGCCCTTGCGGGCGCAGGCGATAGCGATGGTGGCATGCCAATGATCCGGCAGGGCATGGCTGACGCAATCCAATGGTTCCCGGTCCAGCAACTCGCGGAAATCGCGGTACGTGCGGCAGGCGTTATTGCCGTATTTTTCATCAACCATTCTCTTGCTGCGATTGGCGTGCCCGTCATCCACATCACATACCGCAACGACCTGGACATCCTGGTTAGATTCCAGAAAGGAGCGAAGGTTTCCTCTTCCCATTCCTCCGCAGCCTAATTGGGCCATAATCAGCCGATTGCTGGGAGCAACAGTTCCGGCCTTGCCTAACGCGGAGGATGGCACAATATAAGGAAAACCGATTACACCCGCTGTGATTCCTGCCGTTTTTTTCAAAAAACTTCGCCTGTTTACAGGTTTTTTCATATGCACTCCTGCAATCTCAGCGTGATTATTGATAAATTTTATTAAAATAGTTACTGGCGTTAACGACCGCGCCCCTCATCATATCTTCAGCCTGGGCGGTTTGCCGTTTTTGGAGGCATTGCATCAACTCAACGGTGTCCAGTTCTTTGGCGGCTTTTTCGCACGCTTCCCAACTTAAGACGCTTCTTACCACTCTATCAACGGCCTGATTCGCATCATCGTAAGCACGCGGCTGCATGTCGTGACCTTTCCAGCGAGCGAAACCGGCGTTCTGGATAAGGCCGGCAATGGCGATATTCATGCCGTTGATTCTCGCGCCGTGGTCAATGTCATATTTACCCGGGCCGCCCAGGATAATACCGTCATTATAACCCTGGCTATTCAGGTGCATATGAACCATCGCGTCATTATCCAGTTCCTCCACCGTATCATAGACGTGATCCAGCCCGATCATTTCCGAGTGGCCGAATTCCTTGTTCACGCCTTTTTTATCACGAGGAATCCCAAACTCGTCTTCAAGTTTTCGCCAAAAGAGTAACGCGCTGGCGACTGTGGGTATCAGCATTGCCGGATGACCCTCATTGGGCTTCGGCTCGAATCCGATGAAAAGACGGCCGCCTTTTGTCTCCTCATAGCGGCATAAACCGGCTACGCTTTCCTTGAGATTTTGATACATCCATCGGATGCCGACCGTAGCGACGTCATAACCAAAGGATCCATTCCACAACACCAGCGTTGGCGCTTTGGCCGGGTCCAGGTGCCAGGCTTTCTTAAGAGGACCATAAGCCAAATCAACCGTGCGAGTCCCCAGGTTCTCAGCACTTGTTCTTTCTTTCTCGTCCAGCGACGCGATACCGCCATAGGCGAAATGGCTGTGCGCCCCGGGCGTAATCATCGCCAGGTGCAAGCCCGCATCAACCAGGGCATCAGCTACACTTGCGGCCGTCTTGTCATCAACCTCGGCGTCATAATGTAACTCTATTCCCAATTCCACATGATCCGGCATTCGGGAGCCTATCTGTTCCTTAACCAGTTTAATCATGTCAACGGTGCTGAACGTTTCCCCGGCCCATTCCGGACGGATGTTGCCGGGTACAAATCCACCCTTGCCCGAATTAAATGTCCATCTGCATATACTATGTAGGGATTTATCAGATGTCATGTGTCACCTTACTTATCGAATGCTGCGTCAAACTGAACCTTCGAGGGAGCAAAATCCGCCTTCCTCACGAATTCCAGGGCTTCAGTCGCGCCGTGAATCCGATCCATGCCGCAGTCCTCCCATTCCACCGACAGCGGACCGGTGTAACCGATTTGATTCAAGGCACGTATGATTTCTTCAAAGTCAACGCCGCCCCGTCCCAACGACCGGAAATCCCAGCCGCGCTGCGGGTTTCCGAAGTTCAGATGCGACGCCAGAATACCGCTATAACCGTCCAGTTGCAGTGCCGCGTCTTTCATGTGCACATGGTATATCCGGTCGGGAAACTCGCGGATAAACCTGACCGGATCAACCATTTGCCAGTGCAGATGGCTCGGATCAAAATTGAACCCGAAGGCTTCCCGATGGCCGACGGCCTCCAAAGCCTTTTTGGCGGTGATAATATCGAAGGCAATTTCCGTGGGGTGCACTTCCAGGGCGAATTTGATCCCGCATTCATCAAAAACATCCAAAATTGGATTCCACATTTTGGCGAAATATTTAAATCCGTCTTCAATCATCTGGTCACTGACCGGCGGAAAACTATATAACATATGCCAGATGCTCGAGCCGGTAAAACCGTTCACCACCTTAACGCCCAGATTCTTTGCGGCTTTGGCCGTCGCTTTCATGGCCTTAACGGCCCAGTCGCGTTTTTTCTCCGCATCGCCGGCGCAGTCCTCCGGTGCAAACATATCCGAACGGCTGTCATTATTCAGATCGCACACCAATTGACCCGCCAAATGGTTGCTGATGGCGAATAACTGAAGTTTGTTCTTTTCCAGGATGGTTTTTTGCTGCTTGCAATAGCTTGTATTCTCAGCCGCCTTGAAAACATCCATGTGGTCTCCCCAACACGCAAGCTCCAATCCATCGTAGCCGATTCCGGCCATCATCTTCGCCAATTCCGCCAGTGTTAAATCGGCCCATTGGCCGGTGAACATCGTTACGGGTCTTGCCATTTTATGGTCTCCTCTATTTTATGTGGATTACTTCTTGAATTTGGTCCATTTCTGTTTGCTCTTGGCGCTGGTTACGAGGGTTTCCAGGAATAGCATTCCCCGCAAACCGTCCTCCACGCTTGGAAAATCCAGCATTAACGGATCCGGTTTGGCTTTCGCTATTCGAGCCATCACCGTATCCGCGAAATTTACGTAATTGTTGGCGAACGCTTCAATAAAGGCTTCTGGATGCCCCGAAGGCAGCCGCGTCGCCCGCCCGGCGGCCGCACTGTAACCAGACACATAGTCATTACCCCGCATCCAGACCTGCATCGCCTCTCCCATCGGTTTGACATACAGGTAGTTAGGATGTTCCTGATGCCACTCCAGTCCTCCGGTTTCTCCATAAATCCAGATCGCCAGATTATTTTCCTCACCCACGGAAACCTGGCTGGCGTGGAGCACGCCGCGCGCGCCGTTATTGTATTTCACCAGGCAATTTACATCATCATCCAGCTTTCGCCCTTTAACAAAGGATGTCAATTCAGCGCATAAATCCGTCATTTTCAGGCCGGTAATGTACTCGGCGAGATTTTCCGCGTGGGTTCCGATGTCCCCGCCGCAGCCGGATGCCCCGCTTTGCTTGGGATCAGTCCGCCAGGACGCCTGTTGTTGGCCGGTTCTTTCCAATGCCGTCGCCAGCCAGCCCTGTGGGTACTGCACCACGATTTTGCGAATTTTCCCGATATCGCCGTTTTTCACCATATCGCGCGCCAATTTCACCATCGGATAACCGGTGTAGTTGTGCATCAGGCCAAAAATCCGACGTGTTTTTCGCACAATTTTCACCAATTCGCGGGCTTCTTTCGTCGTTACCGTCATCGGTTTTTCGCACATGACGTGAAATCCCGCCTCAAGACAGGCCTTGGCGATTGGGAAATGCCAGTTATTTGGCGTGCAGACCGAAATGAAATCCATGCGTTCGCCCGCGGGCAACTTGAGTTCCTTTTCAATCATTTCCCGGTAATCGCCGTAGCAGCGTTTCTTGTTCAAATTCAATATCGCCGCCATCTTTTTGGATTTACGAGGATTAATATCAAATGCCCCGCCCACCAGTTCGATTCGGCCATCCATCCGAGCCGCTTTGCGATGCACTTCCCCGATAAACGCCCCCGGACCGCCGCCAACCATCCCCATTTTCAAGGTTCTTCCTATAGACATACAGGCTCCTTTCGTGTGTCGTTGAAAACATATTTTACTTGAAAGTATAAGTAATGATGTATAATGTATCTACTAAAATTGAACATTGGTAAATTTTAAACAATTAATTATGAAGCGAACGAATAATAAAACCCAACCGGCTGTTTTTTATGATGTTGACGGAACCCATAAGGCGGATACCTGTGAGAATCTGAAAGCCGCCAAAAAACGAGGCGAGGTTTTTCACTCCGCTTTTGCTCATGGGTGTTATCCCGGCGTCAAAATGCCTCCTAAAATGCTGCCGGAACTATGCGTAGCCTGTGTTTGGGATGCAAACAAGAACCAATCGTGGGGGCTTCCCATGCACCGTAATGAGGGTATAGAATTCGGGTATTTAACCCGGGGAAAACTTGATTTTATTGTCGAAGGCGTTCCCTACAAACTCAAAGCCGGTGATTTAACGGTTACCCGCCCCTGGCAGCCGCACCAGGTTGGCAATCCTTTGATTTCTGCCAGTCGCATGCATTGGCTAATTTTAGACGTTGGCGTACGACGTCCCAACGATCCCTGGAATTGGCCCAAATGGATCAATTTCGCTCCCCACGACCTTCGCAAACTGACTCGGCTTTTAAGCCATAATGAACAGGTGGTCTGGCAAGGCAATAAACAGATAGAAAAATGCTTCGAGAAAATTGCCGAATATATCCAGAACACCAAAAAACCGGAATCTATCCAGACGCGTATTCAGTTATATGTGAATGAACTATTTCTGGAAGTGTTCGAAATGCTGCAAAGCAGAGATATTAAACTCAATGCACGCTTGAGCAGCACCCAGCGTAGTGTCGAAATGTTTCTGGCGGGGTTGAAGGAATATATCGATTATCCCTGGACGTTGGATAGTATGGCCCGCCACTGCAACATGGGCCGGAGTCGATTTGCTTATTATTGTCGAAAAATCACCAATATGAAGGTTACTGAATATTTAAACCATTGCCGCCTCGAAAAAGCCAAGCAGATGTTGGCCAACAGCCCGAATATGAATATTTTGGAAATCGCCTTGAATTGCGGATTTGAATCCAGTCAGTATTTTTCGACTGTTTTTAGAAAAAAAATGGGCCTGTCTCCTTCATATTTTAGAGAAAAACATGCTTGCCCGGCTTTATCCTGACATTCAAAATAGATATAAAATTGATAAATTTACGTATATATACAGGGGAATATTTTGACTTTTACAAAAAAAGGGGAAAATTAGTTATATTTTCCAAAAAAAACGTAACAAAAAGGCGCCATTAGCAACTTATCTATAGGTGTTACGTGATACTTGACAAAGCCGATATAGGTAATCTTGTCGCCCAGGCGCGGCAAGGCCATGAGGAGTCACTCTCTCAACTCTCCTCTATGGCCGAGCCCAGGATTCGCGCCTACATTCATCGCGTCACGCTGGATCCGGAACTCACCGATGATCTGGTGCAAGAGACGCTGCTCCTAATGGTGAAATCTCTGGCGAGCCTGAAAAAAAAGGAGTCGTTTTGGCCTTGGCTCTATCGCATTGCCTTACGGGTCATCCAAACCCATTATCGCAAATCGAGCCGCCAGCCGGCGTTTAATATGTCAGCCATTGATGATCAATTTCTGGATTACCAGCCCGCACCGGCAGAGGCAGAAGGGGTAGACCGCCTTATCGAGAAAGAGTTAGCCCGCAAAGTCTTCGTTTCCATGGGTCAGCTCAAGGAGCATTATCGGGCGGCGATAGCGCTGCGGTGTTTCGATAATCTCTCTTATGAGGAGGTGGGCGAGGCCTTGGGTTGTACGGGTTTGACCGCACGGATGCTCTTCTTCCGGGCTAAAAAAGCACTCCAACGACGGTTGGCTCGGCAGGGAATCCGCAAGGCGTCGTTTATCCTGGCCCTGGGACTGTTCGGTCGTTTGACGGCGCCGGCGGAAGCGGCCGGAACCGGTTTGGTTGGCGGCGGCGTCGCGAGCGGTTCCCTGGCGGCCGGCGTCGGCGGATCAATATTGGTAGTGCTGACCAGCAAAATAACGATGGTGGTCACCAGTGTGGCCGCTGTAATTATAGGTGGATGGGCAATAACCCGACCGACATCCTGGTTTCCCTTGTCCCTGTCCATGCCCAGCCGGGCTAACGTCATCAGTTGCCGCTTCACCGAGCAATCCCAGCACCGCGGCAGCAATGTCCCTCGTAGTCTCAGCAAAGGTGCTTACGAACAATGGTTGTATTTCCCCGATGGTGTCGATGGCCCCATGCTTTCGCGGATGCAGCGCTGGACCGCTGATGAGAAGGGTAAGCTTTGTGCATGGCTGCAGGATGAATACGCCGATTATTATTATGAAAGCGGCACGAATACGATCTATAACCTCAATTACAATCTTTTCCGCGGCGGTTTACGGGTGCGACAGTTGCCCTGCGACCCACCCGAAATGAAAACGTTTATCAACAAAATCGAAGGCGGCGCTACCGGCGTTGAATGGCATATCGATTGTTTGCGGGGGATGCCGATTTCCCGTATTGATCATCGTTTTGTCGATGTGCCGGATTACAAAACCACGTATGAATACAATACGCTTACCGCGGATGATTTTATCTACGGCTGGGGCGATAATGTGCCGGTGAAGGATCATCGCGACGCCATGCACAAACGGGGCTGGATGCACTACACGATTACCGGCGACTGGAACGGTCATACTATTGAGGCCGAAGGCTTCGCCCCGATCTATTACGCTAACTATTGCCGGCATCGCCCCTGGCTGAAAGTCGCCGTTGATGGCAAGCTTCGTTACCTCGACACGCCGCAGGGAGCATTGGCCCTGGACGAAGCCGGCAAGCTGAAAACAAGCTACGCTTCCAGCGCCTTTTTCGCCGGTTTGGGTCGGCCCTGGAGCGGATTACACGTGGTTGACACCGTTCGGCGGGATGGTGCATTGCGACAGTGTCCCTTCCTCACCACCTTCGATGATAATTATACCGTCGCCGCTATCATCATCAGCGCCAAGGATTCCAGGTTGGGTGAATGTGAACTGATTTATGATATTAATCTCGACAACGATCTTATCGAAGAGCTTCATCTGCGAACCGCGGATGCCAAAGGCTCACGTGAATGCGGCCGCCTGACTTTTACTTATATCGACGTTAATCCCACCCAAGCCAAGGTCGAACCGCCCGCACCGCCTGCCCTGCCCAAAGATATCGTTCCATCTCGCCGGCTGCAGGCAAGTCCCGGCCCGGCGTGGCTGCTCGATATGGCGATATAAACACGTATCGCAGCGGAAGATGCATTTATGAAAGGAAGGCGGGAGGAGGATGCCTTCCGACAAAGTGTTTTTTCGTGCGTTTTGGGGGAATATTTGTAACATTCGTATTTGGATAGCGTTATAGATGGTGGAATAACCATAACTTATTGTCATTGCGTGAGGCCGGCGTGCGAAAACTGAAAATCATTCTGATCGTCATCGGGTGTATTGTCGGGGGGTTGATTGTGCTGGGCATGATGGGGCAAATGATGGTGGCCCGTCAGCAGGCGTTGGTTGAAACCCCCAAGGTGCGGGTGGAATCGCCCCGGCGGGGGGAACTGATCGAAGTCGTCGACGCCCCCGGGGAGGTGCAGGCCCGGCGGACGGTATCGATTGCCGCCAAGGTGTCGGCCCGCATTACGGAACTGCCTTACCGGGAGGGGGATAAGGTTACGGTAGGCGACCTGAACGCGAATCCGCCGGTTCCGCCGTCGGTGCTGGTGCGACTGGACGATACCGACCTGAAGGAAGGCCTGAAAGCCCTGGAGTCGGGGCGGGACGCCCAGGCCGCACAGATTGAAGTGCAAAAGACTTCACTGGAGGCGGAAATGGCCAATCTCGCCGCCCTGGGGGTGAGCCTGGAGCAGGCCCGGCGCGACCTTCAGCGGCAGGAGCAGTTGCTTGCCGGTAAGGATATCAGCGCCGCTGACGTGGAGGCCACGCAAAGCCGGGTGGAGGAATTGGCCAATCAGTTAATCGCCGCCCGGCGTAATCACGAAGCCTCCGAACTGGGCCTGCAGGTCAGCGAACACCGCCTGCGGGCGGCCGACGCCGATATTGCCCGCGCCCGCGACAGCCTGAGTTACACGACCATTGTGGCGCCCATTGACGGGGTGATTATCAAAATCTTCAAGGAGGTCGGCGAGGTGGTGACCGGGGCGATTAATTATGCCGGGACGGAGATTATGAAGGTGGCGGACTTGTCGGAGATGCTGGTGATCGCCCAGGTGAATGAGACCGATATTGCCAAGGTCAAGCCCGGCCAGAATGTGGAGGTTCGCATCCATGCCTATGGAAATGAGCCGTTCAAGGGCACGGTGGAATCGATTGCTTTAACGCATGTGCTGGACCGGTATGGGTCCAAGTGCTTCGAGACCAAGATCCGCCTGGCGCCCGATGAGCGGGTGATTCGCACCGGCCTTAGCGCCGATACGGAGATCGAGACCGTGCGGCATAAGGATATTTTAACCGTTCCCAGTCAGGCCGTGCTCTCCCGGCCGACGGATGACCTGCCGGCGGAGATTCGCAAGGACAATCCCAATGTGGACATGAACAAGAATCTCGCCACGGTGGTGTATCGCCTCATTGACGGCAAGGCCGTAGTGACGCCGGTGGCCATCGGACCCAGCGATGCGACGCATACGGTTCTCACCTCGGGCGTGAGCGAAGCGGACCAGATCATCGTCGGGCCTTATAAGGTGCTCGAAAGCATCAAGCACGATCAGACGCTGGAAGATGAGAACAAAAAAGACGAGACGGAAACCGGGAAAGACGGTGAAGAAGTAGAGCCGAAGATTTCACAGAGAAACACGAATTTATATGTGTCATGCTGAACGCATTTCGCCTTTAGCCCTGAGCGAAGCCGAAGGGGAAGCATCTTTCTTTTTTCTAACCGCCAATGGCTTGTCATGCTGAGCGCAGCGAAGCATCTCTCTTCATTCTGGCTTCTGACTTCTTGGTTCTGAATTCTATTTATAAACCACGGATTGGCACGGATTTGATATAAAATAGAATCAAGCCATCAGAAGTCAGAATAAAACTTTTACCGCGAATGACCTGTCATGGCGTTGTCGCAGACGAAGCCGGAAGCCGCGAAACTCGCGAATAAGATGTTTCATTCACTCAAGATACCACCGAAGTAACGATGGGATCACTGGTTTTCAAGGAGCGTAGCGAGTTGAATATCAAGAGCATCTATTTGTTATAAGTTTTTCCCTAGATATAGTGGGCTTTCCCAATCATTTTCTTCCAACCAATTTTTGTATCCATCGAGAATCCGCCCACCTAAGTTCATAGCGAACTCTACGCCGAAAAGCACCAGAATAATATACAGTTCATACCCCTTTGTATAAAGTAAGTCGTATTCATTAAGCACCTCAAATGTTTGGCCATTCTCTTTAAATATGGCATTTACAGGATATAGTGTTCGAAAAGTAAATGGCCAATCTTCTTTTCCGTAGTTGAATCGCACGAATTTTCTTAGCTCATCGATTTCAGGTTTTATGACGATCTCTTCATTCCAACCATTAACTTTCTGAGCGCATTGCGCAAGTGCCTCAAGACCGACCTTACCAAGAAACCGACCCATTACTCGATAATCTGGTAATTCCGGTTTATCAGTATCTCCAAAATTTGGAATCTTTCCCTTTTTACTTGGAAGCTGTTTGTCATTTCTCAATAGTTTAAAGATCCCTGAAGATAGAACGGGTTTTTCAATTTCTCTACTAAAATAATTATTACATTTGTCACACACAATACCAGGGGCAAGCATAGCTTCAATATTGCCAAGCGATTCAGGAAGAATATGTTCTGACGATACACATTCATTAGATGTATGTTTACAAAAGATGCATTTCATTTAAATATACATAACAAGTTATTAAATGGTTTTCCTGTCAATATCCATCACGATAGACAAAAAGTCGTTTTTGACAACAGAAAACACCGAATCATACCTTTTCGCTAACTCGATAACATGCCAATAAAGGTAATAACAGTAAAACTCATCAAAAATAAAAAACAAGACCTTCGCTGATTCTATACTTTACAGGATGCTAATCAAGGAGCAACCAGCGGAAAAAGACGCCGAGTAAATGGCCCATCGCTCGCGGCGATCTAATAGGGTCAACGACCCTCCCCGGTGGTTCGGAACAGACCCCATCGGGGATAAAACATAATATACCGGCAAGCCGGGAGGAAAACAATTGAAATCCATTTGCACCACAGAGTCGCGAAGAACTTAGCGCGGCATAGCCGCAACCAAACTCTAAGCCCTAAATCCTAAACAAATTCAAATAGAAAAACTCAAAGGGCCAAAACGGAC